>CAXMUI010000173.1:0-28897 GCA_964196475.1 uncultured Acidimicrobiia bacterium | reverse complement strand
TTCCTACTTGCTCGCCGTCTGCGGCTACGAGACGTACTTCACGGGCACGAATACGATCGTTAATTCGTGGCTCTGAGACCTTCGCAGCTATGACCGATCACTCCTCAGCACGTTGCAACGTCCTCCTTATGTTTGGGGGTTACCGCTGGCATTCGACAGCAGCATGTTGTGTGCGTGTCGACGTAGGGCAAGCCCATAAGCCGACGAAAACGTCAAACGGGTGCCGGCGAGGCACCCGAAACGAAAAACCATCTGGCTGATGGAAACGCAGGACCCAGACGCATCTCGCAATGGCTGGGTGGAAGCCTCGCAATAACCAGAAACTGGTTACGACCCCACTTGACTAAGTTGTAGACCAATAGGCTAGCTCGACTGTACGCATTCCCCTCGTGTCGATAGTTTTACGAGGGCAAACAATGGAGATTAACGCATGAGCCTATGGACACCTGATGGCGAGCACCCAGTGGATCGCGGAGCCCCGGCCACCAATGAAGCAGCCCCGGCCGCCAATGAGGCAATGGCCGGAATACCCGAGTTCGACCAACTCACGCCCGAGCAACAGGTTGAGGCCCAGAAAATGGCCGAAGAAATGGCCGCTGCTCGCCAACAAATCGCTGAGGCCCCCGCCAGTACCGTCGTGGCGAACCACGCAATGGGTCTGTACGAACTCGCCGCTATTCATCTAGGGATGCAGCCGCCCAATCTTCCCGAAGCGGCTGTCGCCATCGACGGCATGGGTGCACTCCTCGATGCCCTAAAGGGTCGCCTAGGCGAAAACGAAGCGGTGCTCACCCAAGCCATCCAACAACTACGTTTGGCCTACGTTGAGCTAAGCAAGCCACCCGAAACGACCGACGAGTCTCCCGAGACGGCTGACGAGTCCTAGTCCGGAGCTACCACGACTTGGCCGCCTCCGCTGCTTTTTGCCGCGAATAGCGCGTCGTCAGCACGCCGCATGGAACGTTTAATTGAGTGATCGGGGCCACACGCCGCGCCAATCGAAATACTGAGTTCGCTTTCGACGTCCACCGTCATCTGCGCAACCGCTCCGCGTAGCCGATCTGCCACAACATGGGCGGTGTCCTCTTCACACCAGTCGAGAAGGATGCAGAATTGAGCGCCTTCATAGCGGTACATCACGTCGTCGCCGCGCACACAACCTTCAAGCGCTTCGGCCACTTTGTTTAACACTGAATTGGCGGTTGAGCTCCCATGGCGATCAATAAGTGGCGCAAATTGGTCGAGTTCAACCATCAGCACTGAGGTCGGAGACGTACCGTCACGAGCCGCTATATCACCATCAAGACGTCGTCGATTCGCGGCGCCCGTAAGCGCGTCATGGTCAGCGTCTTTCTTTCCGACGCGACCACGGAGTACCTGCCAGGTCACGCCCCCAACGACAAGCGCGGCTAGAAGCGCACTAGCTACAGGCAAAAGCAATGAAGAAGTCACACCGCTCTATCGGCACGACCACGCCGCTCCTTAACGAAGTACGTCGAAAGCGGTGAGACCGCGCTGGGTTCCCATCGTCCCCGTGGGCCATCGAACATGGTGACCTCGCCATTGAGCGAATCGGTAACGGGCACGAACTAATGCACGATCTTAGAAATCGGGACTTCCAGAATGTCGGTTCCGCCGGCGGCTCGAAGCTCAGGGATCAAAATATTGATGGCGGACCGTTCGACGACCGACTCGATGGCGTACCCGGAACCACCAAAGAGTTCGTTGACCGTTGGAGCCTTCGACCCGGGGAGCAAGCCCACAGCGGCGTTGAGACAGTCGAGCGGCACGTTCAGCTTTACGAGCACCTTGCCACGGGCCTCAAGAACGCCCTGGAGAAGGGTATGTATCTGTTCCATGGCAAGTCGCTTGGTGGGATCAGCATAAGCATCAGGATTCGCTACCAGTTCGGTGTACGAGGTAACGATGGTGTCAATGATCTTTAAACCCGCGGCGCGGAGCGCATTGCCGGTCTCGGTGATGTCGACAACCACGTCGACAATGTCGGGCACCTTGGCCTCGGTGGCGCCGTAGCTGAGACGAATATCGGCGTTGACGCCTTGTTCTTTGAAGTACCTTTCGGTAACTTCTGGATACTCGCTGGAAACTCGAACACCATCGGGAAGGTCTGCAACCGCATTCCAAGGAGAGTCATTCGGCACGGCCACGACAACGCGTACTGGCTGGGCAGAGACCTTGGAGTATTTCATCTCGCCAATACTGACGACGTTGGAATTGGTTTCCTCTATCCAGTCACGCCCACATATGCCGATGTCGAAGAGCCCGTCGGCTACGTACACCGGTATCTCCTGCGGCCGCAGGATGCGGACACTATCAATGCGCGGATCGTTGACATTGGCCTTGTACTGCACCGCTGATTCGCGGCGCACGCCAAGTCCAGCAGCATCGAACAATTCCATGGTCGCCTTTTCGAGGGACCCTTTGGGAAGCACAACACGGAGCATCCGCCGAGGATACCGCGTGGTGAGGCCTAGATTGTCGGCTTTTTCACTTCAATTCGGACATCGTTGCCGAATTGCCGGACACTCACGAGATCACCGCGCCAGACCTTAGCCATTGTGGGTACACCAGGTCCGCCGAGGACCGGAAGCCCATCGCTACCACCCAACAACGCTGGTGCGATATAGATGACATAGCGATCGATGAGACCCGATCGGTCGAGCGTCGCCGCCATCTTGTGCCGTCCAGCCCTCATAGCTTTCGCCGCTAGCGGCGGCCAATACAGCCCCAACCCATGGGTTAGGCGTAGCGTGCAAGCGCGTATTGGCAGCCAGTGAAATGGCGCAACTCATCCAGGCGTCGTCCGTGGCGTCCGTGGCGACACTTTCGCCCATTAGTGATCGGTTGGGGCACTCGACATGAGTCGGATCACATGGGGAATGACGTCAAGCACGGCCTCGGTACATTCGACGGTGCCTTTGGGTGAGCCCGGGGTGTTGATGATCAGGGCAGTACCCAGCGTTCCGGCGATACCTCTTGAGAGTCGACCGAGCGGGTTTACCAGCCGCGTCGCCTCGGCTATGCCAGGGGCTTCGCGTTCAATGACCAGCCTTGTGCCTTCCGGGGTGAGGTCCCGTGGCCCAAATCCCGTCCCACCTGTGGTGATGATTACACCGTTAAAACCTGTCGCCATTTCGCGAAGCGCTTCCGCGACATTTTCTACGCCATCGGCGACGACACGGCGCTCAAGAATCTCGTAACCAGCGTTCGCAAGCAGTTCAGCTACCGCAACACCAGACCGATCTTCGCGCGTTCCGTGGATTACGCCGTCCGAGCACGTGAGCACTTTGGCGGCCAAACCACCTGTTTCAGAATCTGCCATGCCGAGATCGTACCCGCGGTGGCGGTCGCCTCAGTCAGCGGTGACTGTCCAGCTAAACAGTGTCATCCCGTCGGTGCCCTGATCCTGGGGAAGAATCAGTCCGCCGGTCCCCCATGGTCGCCACGGTGCGCCTAGCGGATTGGGTTCGAAACTTAAGCCGTCCACTTTTAGACTGTCGGCAACTTCGATCGACTCGGCAGTGGTCAGCGTGCACAGACTGTAGACCAAGGTCCCTCCCGGCTTTACGAGGAGTGCGGCCTGGGTGAGAAGATCCTGTTGAATTGCCTTTAGCCGAGCAACCGACGCTGCGTCTATATGCCAGCGGGCGTCTGCTCGACGGCGCAAAGCCCCGAGTCCGGAACAAGGAGCATCTACGAGTACTCGGTCGAAGGACTGTGGTCGATAAGGGTTGACATTCCCATCGGCGGTCACGCAGTGCATGGTGGAGGCGCCAAGTTTTTCCACATTAGATTGCATGAGCTTGGTGCGTTTATAGCGCTGGTCAGCCGCGATCACTGTCGCCCCCGTGGCGGCTAGGCCGGTTGCCTTGCCACCTGGTGCTGCACACATGTCAAGGATGAGATCGCCGGGGCGGGCGTCGATGGCCTCTACAACGAACTGCGACGCAGGGTCTTGTACATACCCGTCGTCGCGTACCGAGACCGTCGCGGGTTCGTTCATGATGGCCAAAGCAGCCATTGCATCCACCTCGCCTAGATCGGTAGACAGTTGGTGAATGATCCAGTCGGGATAACTCAACTCGATGGCCGGATTCGGCCAAACATTATCACCCGACGCAACCTTACGGAGCACAGCATTTATGAGCCCACGAACGCGTTTCGGAGCAGCGCTGACCGTGGCGGAGACCGCTGCGTGAGGGGGCATACCCATATGCACAAGTTGGTACGCACCGATCTGTAGCGTGGCTCGCACTCGGGCATCAACCTCGCTGTGGAGGTACCGCTCTACCAGCCATTCGCATGCTCGACGGGCGCGTGTGGACCCGTACACCAGCTCGGTTACAAAGCCACGATCACGCGAGTCCAAATTGCTGCGCTCAAGAAGCTGCGGCAGCAATATGTTGGCGTAGGCACCTTTTTCGTTGATGCGCATGACCGCGTCGATTGCCAGTTTCCGGGCTGCTACTCCTGACATATTTTCGTTGTCAGCCATCGACGTCTCCAAACATTTCGTGTTGTGTTGGTTGGGCGCCGTTCACCCAAGAAGAAACGTCCATGCGCGGCTTCCCTTCGGCTTGAACTTCGGTGAGTTGCAGCACGCCCTCGCCGCAAACCACGTGACCTTCTGACCATTCTCCGGCGTGACCAGATACGCCATGGACGACCTGCGCTTGCCAGATCTTTAGCCGCTTGCCACGAAAGAGAGTGTGTGCTCCGCCTACGCGGATCCACCTGTTGACTTCGTCAGCTGACTGCGTCCAGTCGATAAAGAATTCGCTGCTGGTGAACTTCTTGGCATAGGTCGTATCGCCACTCTGTGGTGACGGTAGTGGCAGACCGTTGCGCAGGGTATCGACCAGAAGCGTTGACCCAGCGCCCACAAGCTTTTCCGCCAACTCTGACGCGGTGACAGTTTCGGAAATTTGCATCACAGTCTGAGCGAAGATTGGTCCAGTATCGAGACCAATTTCAAGGCCCATGATGCAAACCCCTGTTTTGGTGTCGCCGGCAAGGATTGCCCGCTCCACCGGAGCCGCACCGCGCCATCGTGGAAGTAGCGAGAAGTGCATGTTTACAAAAGGCAATGCATCGAGCAGGTGCGGTTTGATCAACTGGCCAAAGGCAACCACAACACCCAGATCTGCACTGACGGTCAACACGTCGTCCGGATCATGAGATACCCGTAAGCCAAGGCGCTCGGCCTCGGCTTTCACCGGCGTTGGAGTTGTCGTCTTTCCTCGTCCTCGCCGGCGATCGTGGCCAGTGACCACGAGCACAATGTCAAAGCCAGCCGTGTGGAGGGCAGTTAGTGGCGCAACCGCCATAGCGGGGGTGCCCATGTAGACGATGCGACCTGGTGCCGTTACGGCAGAGTTCACGGGAGTTGGAGCCCGCCGGCTTTGGGTACGGGTTTGCTGTTGGGCTCGCCCATACCGAGTTCACGAATGACAGAAAGTGCCTCGCGACGCTGTTCGTCGTCTAGATGGTCGACCAACAAAATACCGTCAAGATGATCAATCTCGTGCTGGTATAGGCGTGCCTCAAGTTCGTCGGCCTCAATACTGATCTCGTTACCATCGATGTCGAGTCCAACGATGTAGATCGTTTTGGGCCGGGAAATTTCCCACGAGAGTCCCGGCACCGAAAGACAACCCTCCTCGAAAATCCACTCGCCTTCGGATTCGAGGATTTCGGGATTGATCATGGTTTGTGGACCATCACCGAAGTCGTAGACAAAGAATCGTTTGCGAACCCCAACCTGTGGTGCCGCTAGTCCTAGACCAGGGGCCTCGTACATGGTGTCGAACATTGACTCAGCAAGGGTGTGGAGTCGGCCATCGATTTCGGTGACATCGGCAGAGCGCGTACGTAGAACCGGATCACCGTAGATTCGTATGGCATGGGATGACATAGTCCCAGGATAGCGTCGGACCCATGACGGGCGATCCTCAGAGCAACGTTGGCTCCCACTACTTCGATGGATCCCCAGCCACGCCATCGCAGCAACGGGCTGTATCGCTCGTCCTGCCCGACCTCACCACAGATCTCGTTACTGATCGAGGCGTCTTTTCTGGCACTCGCGTTGACCCTGGAACCAAGATTTTGTTGCAAGAGGGTCCGCGCCTGGAAGCCCCTACTGGCCTCCTCGTCGATGTCGGCTGCGGCTACGGTCCCATTGCGCGGACGCTCATTCATCGTGCGCCGACCTCGACCGTTATCGGCGTGGACGTAAACCAACGAGCCGTCGCCCTCACGAACGCCAACTTGGCCGATTTCCCCTCGGCGAGCGCCGTCCTACTCGACGACTTCGACACCTCACTGGCGGTTGACGAAGTCTGGTCGAATCCACCAATTCGGGTGGGCAAACAGGCTCTCCACGAACTACTCACACTTTGGCATGACCGACTCAAACCGGCCGGACGGATGGTTCTCGTCGTTCAAAAGCATCTCGGCTCGGACTCACTGCAGCGTTGGATGCAAGCCGAAGGCTGGCCAACCACTCGCCTATTTACCCGAGCGTCGTATCGCATCTTGGAGGTGCGCAAATGAGCCGTTCTCTCGACTCCACTGGCCTCAAACGACTCCATCGTGATTGGCGTCGTAAAACCGAGGGCCGCGTGGCCATCGCGCTCGACAACGTGAGCGGGCCATTTAATGTCGGTTCCATTGTCCGGACGGCCGCGGCAATGCGGGTGGAGAAAGTTTGGCTAATGGGTGATTCCCCTGAGCTTGATGGTGACAAGGTCGGCAAAACAGCGCTGGGCACCCAGCGTTACCTCGAATGGACCCGTGTTGGTTCACCCGAGGAGCTAGTTGCTGCCGTCCACGCCGGCGGGTTTCAGCTAATAGCAATCGAACTCGCTCAGAACGCTACCCCACTGCACGAATTAGATCTGACGGTGCCATCGTGCCTTGTTCTGGGGCACGAAGACCGCGGCATTCGCCCCGCCATAATGGACGTATGTGACCACACAGCGTTTGTACCCCAGTTGGGCAAGGTCGGCTCACTCAACGTCGCCACAGCCGCCAGCATCGCCATTTATGAAGCACGACGTCAGGCCTGGACCTAGACGTCCATTGGATCTACGACGACCCGGAGTCGACCCTTCGGTCGCGGAGTCGCGGCCAGCGCGTCAGCAAGTTCGGTTACGTTATTCGTCCGAACCAAATGATCATTGTCAGCGGCCGCCACGACGGTCACGCCAAGTCTCTGTGCCAGTGCTGCTGCGTATTCGTCCGCCGCTGCTCCGGTAATCCGAGCCAGGCCACCAAATGGCGGAAGCTGCAGCATTTCCCGAGTGCGTCGGTCTTCGTCGGTGACCCGCATCGGTTCACCGCCAACTGCGGCCTGCAAGACGACATTGTCGGGCGACCGGGTTTGGATCAGCACTTTGCCTTGGCGGCCTCCGACAATTCGACTAGCGAGAGCCAACTTGGCGATCGCTTGCTCGCGGGCTCGAAAACGCGGCGCCAATAACTCCTGGTCCATGTCGAGAAAGGCGACACCGGCTGCCTCGGTCACCTGATGCAATACCGCTTCGGTTCCGATGATGACGCGGGCATCAGGCGGACCTTCCCACCCCTTGGCCGTGACTTCTGCAATTGGTTCTCTGATGAGGGCTTGAAGCTCCTCGGCTGCCCTCGCGACGCCCAAACGCAGGTTCTTGAAGGCGCCACTGCCGCAGTTCGCGCATACCACTGGACGTTCCAATAGGCATGCCTGACAAACGAGTCGATCTTCGTCGGGCTGACCGACGACAGCGCTACATCGTTCGCACTCCGCTATGGAGTCACAGGTCCGGCACACCAACATTTTGGAACGACCGGTCCGGTTGACGACCACCAGTTTTCGACCCGCTTCTCGAAGAAAGTCGACCGCTCTGCGCCCAAACAGTCCCCGCTCATTGATGTCAACGTTGCGTCGGTCAACCACATCGACGGAGGCCCACCCCTCCAGTTCCTCTTGGCGCGAGACGGCCCGAACCTTGCCGCCAGCACGATGCGCGTGCCAAACTGCCTCAACCGTCGGAAGAGGCGAAACCAAGACACAGGGAATCCCCAACTGGCGAGCTCGTTCAAGACCAACATCGCGGGCATGCCAGGTTGGTGACCTCTCCTCCTGATGAGACTCCGCATGCTCATCAAGAATCAAAATAGACTTCAATCCGGTGACACGGGCCCAAATGGCAGATCGGGTACCGATGGTGCTCGTGCCGCCAGCGGCGATCGCCCAATCGCGGGAATGTAGCACCAGCGCTCCACCATCTTTTCGAACCTCTACTGCCAGGCTCCGCGCCATCGCAAGAAGGGGCACAACGATAATACTTGGACCGTTGCGCACTGCCGCAGCCACCAATGCGCTTAGATCAGCCGCTGGCGGCCATCGCAAGACAGAGAGCGCCGGTAGCAAATGGTCTTCCGACGGGGGCGGCCGGAATAGTCGATCAAAGCGATCGTCAGCGCGCAGGTGACTCGTACGGGGCGCAGACAACTCGGGAACCATCTTTGGTGGCGAAGCCGTACCAAGAAACGAACTTACCGGCCCGGCCCACCGCCAAGAAGCCCAACGCGCCAGATCGATGACGGATTGATCAGGGCCCATACCGCTGAGTTTCGCCAACGGCGATAGTTTGATGTCCTTTGGTGTCTCCGGGTCAATCGCAGAGACCCAACCCGCGACCTTGCGACCATGTAACGGCACCCGAACCATCGACCCGATTGTCAGACGAGAAGAACGGCCATCTCGGTGCCAGGCTTCTGGTACGACATAGTCGAACTCGCGGGCGACCGCCGGCAGATCCGGGATAACGCGGACCCGCTTCGGCGTCACGTCAAAATACGCAAGGAGTGGTCCTTACAGACCCAATGCGCTGCGCAGCGCCTCGGCCCGACTAGGGACCTCCCACGTAAACCCATCGCCGGTGCGACCAAAGTGACCGTATGCAGCGGTTTGCTTGTAGATCGGGCGACGAAGGTCGAGGTCTCGCAAGATCGCTCCAGGGCGCAGGTCGAAGATATCGTCGACAGCTGCAGCGATCGCTGCGGGGTCCACTGTTTCGGTTCCGAACGTTTCGACGAGAATCGACATCGGGCGAGCCATGCCAATGGCGTAGGCGACCTGAACTTCACAGCGGGTTGCCGCTCCGGCAGCGACCAAATTCTTGGCGACCCAACGGGTTGCGTAGGCGGCAGAGCGGTCAACTTTAGAGGGGTCCTTGCCAGAGAACGCTCCACCACCGTGACGACCCATACCGCCGTAAGTGTCAACGATGATCTTGCGTCCGGTGAGACCAGCATCGCCAACTGGACCACCAATAACAAAACGCCCGGTTGGGTTGATGTGCACTTCGTAGTCGTCATCAGCAAACTGCTCAGGGATGACCGGCTTGACTACGTGTTCGATGAGGTCGGGTCGGATCATACGATCACGGTCGATGCCATCGTTGTGTTGAGTCGAAACAAGTACGGTGCGTAAACGAACCGGTCGGCCATCTTCGTAGTCGAAGGTGACTTGGGTCTTGCCGTCGGGACGAAGGTACGGAACTGTGCCCGCCTTACGAACCTCGGCGAGTCGTTCGGCCATGCGGTGAGCCAAGTGAATTGGCAGCGGCATCAACACATCGGTGTCGTCGCACGCGTATCCAAACATCATGCCTTGGTCGCCAGCACCTTGCTTGTCGAGATCGTCCTCCGTTGACTTGCCACGGGTTTCCTCGGAATCGTCAACGCCTTGGGCTATATCAACAGACTGCTCGTCGATTGAAACCATGACGCCGCATGTGCTGCCGTCGTAACCGACGTCGCCATTGTCGTAGCCAATCTCGTTGATCGTGCCGCGGACAATTTTGGGGATATCCACGTAGGCGTTGGTGGTTATTTCGCCGGCGATGACAGCCAGACCGGTCGTAACCATGGTCTCGCAAGCCACACGACTCATCGGATCCTGCTCGAGCAGTGCATCAAGAATTGAGTCACTAATCTGGTCCGCCATTTTGTCAGGGTGACCTTCGGTCACTGACTCAGATGTGAACGTGTACTTTTCCATTATTTTTCCTGACGACCTACGGATTCGACATTTAATCTAGTTCGAGATGATCACAAATACTGCCGATAACTGCTTGAGCAATCTCGTATTTACTGCCCAGCTTGACTTCGACCTGACGATCGTGCGTGATGATCATGACATGATTCGTATCAGTCGAAAAACCCGCGCCCACCTCGTGGACATCGTTGGCAATAATCATGTCGATGTTCTTGGCCTCGAGTTTCGCGACCGCATTGGCAACAACATCATTTGTTTCGGCTGCAAATCCGACGAGCATCGGCCCCTCGCTGCGATCCATGCCAAGGTCGGCCAAAATGTCCGGATTGTCGGCCAGAACTATTTCTGGAAGACCGTCATGCTTTTTAAGCTTGCGGTCAGCAACATCAACCGGCCGGAAATCCGCTACCGCAGCAGCCATCACAACAACATCCGCGTCTGCTGATGCTGCGAGCACCGCATCACGCATTTGTTCGGCGGTTTCGACCTCGACCGCCGTTACCCCAGAAGGAATTGGACGGTCGGCCGTAGTGATGAGTGTTACCTTGGCGCCTTGATCGGCGGCAGCGCGGGCTAGCGCATGGCCCTGCTTGCCCGATGACCGGTTGCCGATGTAGCGGACAGGGTCGATTGGTTCTCGTGTGCCACCAGCAGTAATAACCACATGTTTGTTGGCTAGGCGGCCGAGGCTCAAGGTTCGAACGACAGCGGCAACGATGTCGGCCGGATCAGCTAATCGTCCTGCTCCGACATCACCACCGGCTAAACGTCCGACACCGGGAGGAACAATAGTGACACCTCGTCGTACCAGCGTGGCGACGTTGTCAACGACCGACGGGTGTTCCCACATCTCAGTATGCATCGCGGGACAGACTACGACCGGAGCTCGCGTAGCGATAAGCGTCGCGGTCACCAGGTCGTCGGAAAGACCTATGGAGTAAGAGGCAATTGACCTGGCTGTAGCAGGAACAACAAGCACGAGATCGGCACCTTGCCCCAATCCGGTGTGCGGAATGGGGTCACCGTCATCAAAAATCTGGATCCGAACGGGCTCACTGGCCAACGCCGAAAGTGTGGTCGGGCCGAGAAACTTCGTGGCCGATTCGGTCATGATGGGCGTGACGTGGGCGCCCGCGTCTATCAGGCGTCGGCAAACTTCTACAGCTTTGTAGGCAGCGATACCGCCTGTGACACACAGAACAATACGACGACCAGTGAGATCCATCGTGGGGTCCTGCTAGTTAGTTTGCGTCGGTGCTACCGGCGCCTTCGGCTGCGGATTCGGGCAGCAATCCAGCCTGCTTTTGGAAGTCGACATCGTCGGGATCACCGATGACGATCTTGTGTGCCGCTATTTCTTCGAAACTAATCGACAGCGGCTTCGTGAGCGAGGACGTGACCTGTGGTGGCACCATGGCGCCAAGACCTTCGCCACCGAGTTGACCAAAGTAGGCATTAATTCTGCGGGCCCGGCCCGCAGCCAAGGTAACGAGACGGAATTTAGAATCGGCGATATCAAGGAGGCCCTCAATCCGGGGATTCATTAGTGTGTCTTTCTCTGCGCTCATGCGTTGGACTCCGTCAGACGTGTAGTACGGGTAGCTATGTTAGCAGCGGTCGGCACCAGCGGTTGTCTCCTTACCGCTATCTTTTGCCGTCAACTAGGCGGGACTAATCCTATTTCTCGCCGCATCAATTATCTGACGAATCGCTATGAGACAGTCATCGAGGTTGTCATTCACGACGGTGGTGGCCTTTAGCTCTTCCGCTGCAGCCAATTCGCGCTCGGCTTCGATCAGTCGATCTTGGACATGAGCATCATCATCGCCGCGTCCACGGAGACGTCGAGCCTGTTCGGCTGGGCTGGGAGCAGCAACGAAAATCAGCAGCGCGTCCGTGTCGTTCTCGCGCACCTGCCGCGCACCCTGCACATCGATTTCGAGCAAGAGGTCAATGCCTTCGGGGGATTCAGGAACCGGAGTTCCGTAGTAATTGCCGAGAAAAGTCGCCCACTCGAGGAATCCACCTTTCTCGCGATGTGCTTCGAACGTGACCAGATCAACAAAGTTGTACGCTTCGTCGTCTTCGCTTGGGCGCTGGGCACGCGTCGTCCAAGACCGCGAAAGCCATAAGCCATCATCCTCAGCTACAAGACGCCGAGCAATAGTCCCTTTGCCAACCCCGCCTGGACCCGAAATAACGACAACAAGACCGCTCATAAGCGGTCTTGTTGAGTGTCTGGTCTTAGCCCAGGGTTTCGAGCAAGGTCGCTCGCTGAACTTCGCCCAGGCCACGAAGGCGTCGTGTGTCGCTGATTCTGCATTCGAGCATCAGCTTACGGGCCTTCACCTTTCCTACACCAGGTAGCGACTCCAGAACTGCCAAAACCTTGGTCTTACCAATAATTGGATCGTCGACCTGTGTAAGCAGTTCGGGCAAAGTAAGTGAACCCATTTTGAGGCGTTCCTTGAGCTCGGCACGTATACGCCGGGCCTCAGCCGCCTTAACGAGGGCTTCACGTCGTTGATCATCGGTGAGAGTTGGGGGTGCGCTCATGGAGTCAACACTAGTTACACGCGTGTAAGCAAACGGGGACCGTAGGCCATGCGCCCCAAATTTTCAGAAAAATATTCAGGTCAAATAGGTAAATTCGCTCTCACCGCGGCCGATATCTAACCTATGCGCCCCACGAAGATGCCATGGTTACCAATCTCGGTCGTCGTGGTTTTAGTTGTGGTCACTATCAGCGTGGACGTACTCGCTGTCCTCACTGCCATCGTTATCGCACCAACCGCCGTCTTCCTGACCGTACGGTCGACACGGCGCCGAAAGCCCCACTTGGCTTGGGTCTGGTATTGCATTAGCGCAAGCAGCGTAATCCTTCTTTTGGGTGGAGTCATAGCCGAAATTTCTCCTAGCGATCGTCACCCAGCCCCCGCGGACCTTGTGGATTTGGCTGGCTACGGATTGGCAGTGATCTGTTTCTCCATAATCGTGTTTAACAGAACTCGCGGCGCCTCGGCTGGGCATCTATTGGAAGCCTTTATTATTCCTGGCGGGGTAACCATTTTCGTCTGGGAGGTGGTGGCCGTACCAAATCTTCAAAGTCCCTTGCTGTCCCATGCAGGACTAATTATCAATGCCTCCTTCGACGTGCTCACGCTTACTCTCTGTGGTCTAATCGCTGCGCTGATCTTCGGCTCGGGCCGACGTAGTCCCTCGCTCTACTTGCTGGGCCTGTTAGCAATCGGAGCGACCTTAAGCAACGCACTAGTTTCCATGGAAACCGCGGGTCGCTACTTTCCCGGGCGGGACCAGACAATAGTGGCGGCCACGGCTATCTCGTTCATTGTGTTCGGGGCGGCGGCTCAACACCCGTCGATGCCTTCGGTAACATCGAAGGCTGATCATCGCGTCGCACCCCTGACCGGAGGGCGTCTTGTGACCATGGGCCTTTCTGCGTCAGTGGCCCCAATTATGTTCGCCATTCGACCGTACCGAGACCTCCCTGAATACTCTGCGGTAGTAACAGCAGTGTTGTGGCTAGTCACAATTGTCGGCATCGTTGCCCGTCTATCATCCATCATCCGAATTCGCGAGCGAGACGCCGAATCGGACCAAATTCTTGCCAACACCGCTGAAGCACTAATGGCCGCGACGACCCCTCCCGCCATGTATCAGACCGTGGTGGCCGCAACGGTAGAAATAGCCGGCGCCGAAGCATCACATATTCGCACTACGGCTATTGACCTGGACGGGGACCGCTGGGTGGTTTCAGCACATATGGGGCTCCCTGGCGGACTACCAATTGGTGACCCGCTAGACAAGTCACTGCTTGATCCGCGCGTTGTACAAGCATTACAAAACCGATCGGCCAGCACCTTCCGCGATGTCGCTCCACCGGATGACCCGCAAGCCACGGTGCCGTTCCTATTGGTGTGTCCCATGATTGCGGCGGACAAACTCACGGGTGCGGTTGTCGTTACCACCAATGTGGAGCTTGACCAACGCACGACAGCCACTATCACCTCAGTAACAGCCGACCTTTCTCTGGCTCTGGAAGGTGCTGCCCTGACCGAAGAGCGACTGCGCGTTTCCAGCGAGCGACGCTTCCGGTCACTAATCGAGAACTCCGGCGACATCGTTGCTGTTATCGATAACAACGGATTGATTGAGTTCATTACCCCGGCTGTGGAACGAACTCTCCGGCTTCCAGAAACGTTCCTCGTTGGAACCTCAATGGAACAAATCGTGCTCCTCGATGACCGTGCGCGCTTCCGCTCGTGTGTCGAAATCAACCCAAACGGTGGCTTCTCCACCGAGGTGCGATTGATCAACGCCGATGGTGAGCCGCGTTGGTTCGATCTCGTCGCATCGGACCTACGAGACGACAGTGATGTCGGCGGCGTCGTTATCACGGCCCGCGATATTCATGGTCGCAAGATTGCGGACGAACGCATCACCCACAGCGAAGCGCGATTCCGTTCACTCGTCCAACATGCGTCCGACATGGTGTGCATCCTCGACCACGACGGAACCCTGACCTATGCCAGTCCTTCCGCCGGACAAGTACTGGGTTACGACTTAGAGGTGCTGTCCCGCACGCCGATCACCCAGATCATTGCCAAACGACACCTACCGTTGCTCGCTGATGCCCTCGAACGCATGAAGGCCATGCCTGACACAACCCACGAAATGGAAGTCGAAATTCTCACCCAAACCGGTGATTTGCGATCTCTCGCAATTACTGCTCAGGACCTAAGCCAAGATCCAGCCGTGGCAGGTGTGGTTGTCAACGCTCGTGATATCACCGAACGTAATCAACTTGAGCAAAGTCTCCGTCACCAGGCCCTCCACGACGCACTTACCGGAATTCCAAACCGCAACCTGTTCCTCGATCGGACCAAGATGGCCCTAGCGCGACGCGGACAATCAGTTGCCGTGTTCATGCTGGACGTCGATGATTTCAAAACCATCAATGACAGCCTCGGCCACCATGTTGGTGACGAACTTCTGAAGGTCCTAGCATTCCGTTTCCGACAAGTCCTTCGCGTTGGTGACACATCAGCCCGACTCGGAGGTGATGAGTTCGCAATTCTCATCGAAGACGCTTCCGACGAGGCGAGCGTCATCGAAATCGCCGATCGATTGCTTGCCAAAATTCATGAGCCCTTCGAAACTGGCGGGCAAGAAATTCAAGTATCGGGAAGCATCGGTATCGCGTTTAGCGACGACGTCGACGAGTGCGATCCCGATGTGCTTATTCGCAGTGCGGACGCCGCAATGTATGCCGCCAAGAATGCCGGAAAGGGACGTTGGGAACGTTACGAGGAATCGATGCATCTCGGAGCGATGGAACGACTGCGACTGAAGACAGACCTTGGCCGAGCACTCGAACGTGGTGAGTTCTTTCTTGCCTATCAGCCAGTCGTTGGTCTAGATGATGAAGGTCTCCGCGGGTTTGAGGCGCTCCTTCGCTGGGACCGCCCCGGACTTGGCTTGATGTCTCCTGAAGAGTTCATTCCCATCGCCGAGGAAACTGGACTAATCGTTCCGATTGGACGATGGGTACTTGCAGAGGCTCTGCGCCAGCAACGCATCTGGCAAGATGAGTTGGGTCTTCCCGAGCTGCGAATGGGTGTAAATGTCTCCCCGCGCCAACTAACCCACGAAGACATCCTCGCCGACATCACCGCCGCTATCGACGAGGCAAATGTAGATCCCAGCACGGTCACCATCGAACTTACTGAGACATCCCGGGTGTACGAAGACAGCATCGAAAGCGCCCGGCTAAACGAAATAAGGCGTCTTGGCTGTGCGATATATGCTGATGATTTCGGGGCGGGCTACGCGTCGTATGCTGCGCTGCGCCGGCTGCCGTTTACCGGAGTAAAACTAGACCGAAGCCTGATCGATGGTGTCACCACTGATAGCCGTGCGCAGGTGCAATCCATGATCGACATGGCTGCGGATCTTGGACTACCTATTGTGGCTGAAGGTATCGAAACCCACGAGCAACTCGTGGCCCTCCAGGAGCTTGGCTGCCCATTGGGCCAGGGCTACTACTTCGGACGCCCCACACCCGACGGCGACAAATGGATAAAAAATTACCGCCAACAAAATCGGTAACTAGCACAAACTCCTCCCGGCCCACTCGTCCCGCCGGCCTCACGATTGGCGCCACCCAAGCCGCCCAGCATTGCGAAATTTGGGAGATCCTAGATTTCTCCCTTCCGAGCAGCTAGATTGTTGTGGTCTTGCTTCGGGGAGTGGCTGGACGTTGACTTGTCATTTTTAGTCACGAACCCGCAAACTTTCCAGGAGCATGAACCGTGAGTGATTTGCCTAGGCGCGCGAACCACACCTTTCCATCAAGCAATGTCATTTCTCGGGACCTTCGTGGTGTCCTCAGAGAACGATACGACGCGCCCAGCGGCAGCAAAGCAGGGTTCTACCGGAGAAGCACAAGGCAGTTCGCCGAGCAAAGCCAATCAGAGTTTGCGGCAGACGCCTACAGCAGAGGCAGGCTGTTGCAGGGAAGTGGTGTCCAACGCGGACAATACGTTGTCATCGCCATACCAGGAAGTGAACTCGCGATTCGGTGCTTCTTCGCCTGTGTATCCATCGGCGCTGTGCCTGTTTTGATGGCTGCCCGTCCGGCATTCGACGATACATCCACGTCTGCCAACCGGGTACGCGATCTTCTTTCGTCACTTCCTTCAAATTGCGCCGTCGTGCACCCAACTGGTCGTCCACCTCAAGGTTGCCCCGCAGCTGTCCACACCGTGGAAATGCCAAGCGAGGTGTCCCATTATTCAAGCCTTCCGATTGATGTGCCCGACGCTAAGCCAGACGAACTCGCGTATCTGCAACTAAGTAGCGGGTCCGCTGAGCGTCCCAAGCCGGTTGCGATCACTCACGCGGCAATCATCGCAAACTGCCAAAGTCTTGAAGATCGCTCCGAGGTCACTGCCGCCGACGTGTTCACCACATGGCTGCCGATGTACCACGACATGGGACTCGTCGCGCTGATGATTCTGCCACTAGCGCTTGGGGCCGACTTCTTCTTGATGTCGCCCTATGACTTCCTCTCCAATCCGTCTCTTTGGCTCCGTACTATTTCCGATAAGCAAGCCACTGTGACCGGGTGTCCACCGTTTGGTTTCCAACAGTCCACGGACCGCATTAGAGCATCACAGATTGAAGGCGTCGATCTTTCATCCCTCAGGCGTGCCTACACCGGCGCAGAACCTGTCGACGGCGAGATCCTTCGCAACTTTCAAGAGCGCTTCTCCGCATACGGCCTCTCACCAACGGCGATCAAGCCCAGCTATGGGATGGCAGAAGCGACCGTCATGTTGGCTATGGCCGATGTTGATGAAGGCAGCACAACATTGACTGTTGCTACCGCCGACGCTATGAAATTGGGGAAGGTCAGGCCTCTGCAACGCGGCAGCGCGACTGTTGCCCCCTGCGTGGGCGAGTTCGAGACCGAAATTTCCTCCGCAGGTAGACCCGCAACTGATGTAGACCTGTGGCTAACCGGCTTTGATGACTCCCGCATCGAACAGGATCTCTCATGTGGCGAAGTAACTGTCTCGTGCCCTTCGCTCGGCGCCGGCTATCTCCGGCCTGACGGGACAATTGACCCATTCGATCGGACAGCATTTCGAACCGGTGATGTGGGCTTCATGTCGGAGGGCAACCTTTTTCTTGTTGAGCGCAAGCGCAACATCATTATTCGCCACGGACAAAATATTTCTGCTCAAGCGATCGAAACGACACTCTCGTCGGTAACTGGATATTCAAGGGATCAACTGCTCGTTATCGACTCCGATATTGCGACGGGCCGCGGCCGTATTACCGCCTTGGTCGAGCTAGACCGGAAGTCCGATCCTGGCCCGGTTACCGCAACGGTCCTTGCTTCGTTGGACCGGTTCAGTCCTCCTCTAGATGATCTCATCTTGCTGCGACCGGGAGCTATCCCGCGCACTACCAGTGGTAAGAAACGCCACATCGAAGCTCGAAGGATGCTCGCCGACGGGTCACTTCGCATCGTTGAACTTCATGAAGTCAACGCCAGTGCTACTCCCCGACCGGAAGGCCAGCCGACCGCCATCATCGATCTCGTTTCCCATGAGACGGCCGACGCTGTCCGCGATGTTGTCGCCGCATTTGCTCGCCTACGTGGATCTACCGCTGCGGTTACGGGAGCGACCTCGTTCGCTGGCGACCTCGGCCTCGACTCACTTGCGATGTACGAGTTGGCAATGGCCGTCGAAGAAAAGGCCAAGGTGGAACTTCGAGAATCCGACCTTGCAATAGCACGTACGGTTGCCGATTTGTCAGCAATTTGCATCAGCCGCCGGCGCGATGGCACCGAAACCGGATCGAGTATCACCTCCGCGATCCACGCTGCCGCCGAACCGCCGCCGCAGGCTCTCAACAACGTCACCGCGCAAAAGGGTCGCCAGGTAGAGATCGACGGACGCTGGGTGACCGACTTTGCGTCCTGTAACTATCTTGGCCTTGATTTGCACCCTGACGTAATGGCATCCATCGACCCAATGGTTCGCAAGTGGGGTACCCATCCAAGTTGGACACGTGTCGTCGCATCGCCAGCGCCCTACCGCGAACTAGAAGGGCGGCTGGCTGACCTTATCGGAGTCACAGATACGGTCGTATTTCCCACAGTGACGCTTCTCCACATGGGCGTCTTGCCAACGCTTGCTGGCCCCAACGGCGTCATTTTCATTGACACTTCGGCGCATCAGTCGCTGCAACAGGCTGCTGACCTCGCAAAATCCGATGGCACCGCTGTGGCTAGGTTCGTTCACGACGATCTCACCCAACTCGAAGCCAGTCTCAATTTGTACGGCGGCGGAAAGAACCGCATTATTGCTGTCGACGGCATTTACTCAATGTCTGGATCAACGGCCCGACTAAAGGAAACCATCGAGCTAGCCAAGCGCTTTGATGCCACGGTCTACGTCGACGACGCCCATGGCTTTGGCGTAATCGGCGAAAACCCCACCAAGGAGACACCATTTGGCTTCCGCGGAAATGGTGTCATCAACCATCTTGGACTGGACTACGAAAATGTGATCTACGTCGCAGGTTTGTCAAAGGCGTATTCCTCGATGGGTGCTTTTGTGTCAGCCGAGAGCCCGGCACAGCGCCGTATTTACGAATCCGCCAACACGCTAATCTTCGGCGGACCAATCCCTGTAGCCAGCCTAGCCACCGCCATTGCGGGCCTCGACGTTAGTGCTGTCGAAGGCGATGCCATTCGGCAACGACTCTGGGACCTTTCCAAGCAGCTAATCCACGGGGTGCGTTCGCTGGGGCTTCCCGGTGACAACGGTGGGGGGTTCCCGATCGTCAACGTCGAAATTGGATCGGTGAGCGACACCATTTCGGCGGCACACACGCTATGGGATGATGCTCTCCTCATTACCCCGTCGATGTTCCCTGCCATGCCACTAGACCGAGGTGGCGTTCGCTTCACTTTGACTGCCGCCAACACTGAAGAAGAGGTAGCCGCAGCCTTGCGCTCACTCGCCAAAATTAGCCAGTCGAAGCTCGTTGCTGTTTAGACCTATCCACTAATTTCGGCAACGATTGCCGCTGCCGCAGCCTGCGGATCGTCTGCCAATGTTACGGCACGGCCAATTACTAAAAGACCTGCACCATCGGCGATTGCCTGAGCTGGTGTTGCAATACGTGCTTGATCATTTGGCTCGGTACCAGCCGGTCGAATGCCCGGAACGACTCTCAACATGACGGGCGCCAGTGATCCAATATCTTTTAGGTCTGGACCGGCACACACGATGCCGCCGCAGCCCGCTTCCATAGCGATCCGGACGCGCTGTGGAACGATGTGTTGAGGGGCGCTCCTATCGCTGGTGAGTACGGTAACTGCGACCGCGATGGGGCGTTCAAGGCCTCCGTTAGCTGCACCCTCGTGTAAGCCTTCAACGCCTGCGCTCAACATGTCAAGACCGCCATGGGCGTGCATCGTTACGTAGCTCACGCCAAGCGACCCAAGCACTTGACTGGCCTTATTTACTGTGGTGGGAATGTCATGCAACTTGAGGTCAGCGAACACCTTGTAACCCGAATCGATCAACACGCCAAAGATGTCTGGGCCTGTGGCAGCGAACAATTCGAGTCCAACCTTAGCCACGCCAAAGTACGGGCGAAGGTCGCGAGCTAGGCGCCCTGCGGCGACCAGATCGTCCACGTCAAGCGCTAGTGCCAGCTTGTTTCGAATTACATCCGGTACGAGTTCTGGGGGGGTTGTTGCCTCAGTCATGAATGACTCCTCTTTATGTGGTGTGAGCGACACCGGTAAGTTCGCGAACGGTTTCGACCCCATGATCGTTACACCATTGGGTTAGTTCGGCCAAAATGGTGGCGGTTGCACGGGGATCGGCGAACGATGCTGTCCCCACTTGCACTGCCACCGCACCCGCCATCAACATCTCTATGGCGTCCGCACCTGACGCCACTCCACCAACGCCAATGATCGGAATCTCAGGGTGTTTCGAATACACATCAAAGACCGCTCGCACCGCAATTGGACGAATCGCGGGGCCTGAAAGACCACCGCCACCGCCGCCCAGAAGTGGCTGACGTGCCTCGATGTCAATCACCATTCCCAGCGAGGTGTTAGCCACAGTGACGGCTTCTGCCCCGGCATCGATAGCCGCCTTGGCAATCGGCGCTATATCAGGCACCGCCGGGCTGAGTTTGGCCCAGCGGGGCCGGTTGCAGCCCGAAGTCGCGGCAACGACTGCAGCAGTTGTCTCGGCCATCGCCGAAAACATATTGCCTCTGTCCTCAAGATTAGGACACGACACATTTACCTCAACCGCGATCACGCTGTCATCGGCGTCGGCCAGAAGATCTGCCGCTCTTCGATATTCCTCGACAGATCGACCCCAAATGCTGGCGACAACCCGCGCCCCCGTGTCGCGAAGACCGGGCAGTTCGTCGTGTAACCAGAGGGCCACACCTGGCCCCTGCAGTCCGACACTGTTAATCATGCCCGAAGGGGTTTGATGGACTCGAGGGGGTGGATTGCCTGGCCAAGGTTCGGCCGCCAAAGACTTTACGACGATCGCTCCGAGCGAGTTCAGCTCAACAAAAGCACCAAGTTCCGTTCCGTGCCCTGCGGTCCCCGAGGCTGCCATTACTGGATTAGGCAAAGTCAATGACCCCACGGTGACGGTTGAGTCAAGGGGTGCACTATTGCGGCGACCAAACATCGCTTTAGCGGTCCGCCAAGTCGTTTCGACTTACCCCATTATGGAACTCTTGCAAGGTCCGTACTTGGAATCGATGCGTGCGCCAATCGGCGATGCCATTCGCTGCAGCGATCGCTGAAGACACCGTGGTGAGCAGCGGAATGCCCTTGCTGCCAGCAGCGGCTCGGATATGTGCGCCGTCGGCACGTGGCCCTCGTCCCCGCGGTGTGTTTACCACGATGTTGATCTCACCAGACTTGATGAGATCTACTGCATCGGTTCCGCTCGCCTCTTCGAGCTTGGCGACCACTACGGCAACCGGTATGCCAGCCTCTTTGAGCGCACGCGCTGTTCCACTGGTGGCTGCAATTGCGAAGCCAAGTTCAACGAAAGCTCGGCCCGCTTCTACACCGACAGCCTTGTCTCGATCAGCTACCGACAAGAACAGCGTGCCACCCTCTGGCAGTGTTTGACCAGCTGCAATCTGGCTCTTCGCAAATGCTAATCCAGCAGTGAGATCAATACCCATGACTTCGCCAGTCGACTTCATCTCCGGTCCGAGCATGGAATCAGCTTCTGGGAAGCGATTGAACGGAAGAACCGCTTCCTTAACGGCAATGTGGTCACCGATCACCTTGTCGGTGAGAAGCCCTTCGGCGCGCAACTCATCAAGGGTCGCTCCCAGCATCACTCGAGTAGCGACCTTCACCAGCGGAACACCTGTTGCCTTAGCAACGAAAGGGACTGTTCGAGATGCACGGGGGTTCGCCTCGATAACGAATACCTGCTGCCCACCTGTATTTTGTACTGCAAACTGAACGTTCAGTAGACCAATCACCTCGAGGGCATCGGCGAGCTCTCCGGCATAGTGCTCCAGCGTCGCCACCGTCGCGTCGGACAACGTCACCGGCGGAATCATGCAGGCGCTGTCGCCGGAGTGCACACCGGCTTCCTCAACGTGTTCCATTACTCCCCCGATGAGAATCTCTCCTGTCGCATCGCGGATGGCATCAACGTCGACTTCGATCGCGTCCTGGAGGAACCGATCCACAAGCACTGGTCGTTCTGCCGAGAGCCCACCTTCACGACCAAGGCTACCAATGGCGGACAATTCGGCCATTGCTTCACGCAGGCCATCCTCGTCGTGCACTATGACCATTGCCCGGCCGCCGAGGACATAGGAGGGGCGTACAAGAGCCGGGAAACCGATACGAGACACGATTTCGAGCGCACGTTCTGTGGTGGTTGCGGTGCCCCCCGCTGGTTGGGGAATCTCGAGCTGAGCGCATAGAGCATTCCATCGGTCGCGGTCTTCGGCGAGGTCAATGGAATCGGGCGAGGTACCCACAACGAGATCGCGTGGCAAGTCCCCCGCTAGTTTCAGCGGAGTCTGCCCACCAAGTGAGACCACAATTCCGGCGACGTTGCCACCCGAGGCTGCTTGCTCGGCTTCGATGACGTTGTTAACGTCTTCGAGTGTGAGTGGTTCAAAGTAGAGGCGATCACTGGTGTCGTAGTCGGTTGACACCGTTTCGGGGTTGCAGTTAATCATCACCGTCTCATAGCCAGCATCACGAAGCGCAAAGCTGGCATGAACACAGCAGTAATCGAACTCAATCCCCTGCCCGATCCGGTTTGGCCCCGACCCCAAAATGATGACGCGTTCCTTCACTGATGGGGCAACTTCAGTTTCGTCTTCCCATGTTGAATAGTGGTACGGGGTCTCGGCGACAAATTCGGCCCCACAGGTGTCCACCGTTTTGTACGTGACGTTAATCCCCACGTCGGCACGAGCTTTGGCCACTTCGCCAACAGGAACATCCCAAAGCCATGCCAGCTGGGTATCAGCGAAGCCAAGTTGCTTCGCTCGTCGCCATTCGCGTCTGGATAGCGATTCCACAGTGCGGCCCGAGAGTGCAGCACGCTCTTCGGTAATTGCCAGTATCTGGTCAAGGAACCACGGATCAACCTTCGTTGCCGCGAACACCTCGTCCACCGAGAACCCTCGGCGCAACGCAGCTTCAAGTTCGAAGATCCGCATCGAACGCGGTACTGCTGCCTGGGCAAGCAGATCGGCGTCGCTTAGGTCGTCCAGTTCGCCCTCTGCTGCGTCGCAGTTCAGACCATCGCGACCAAGCTCAAGCGAACGAACTGCTTTTTGTAACGACTCGGGGAAGGTGCGACCAATTGCCATGACCTCGCCGACAGATTGCATTTGCGTTCCGAGCACACCAGACACACCCGGGAACTTTTCGAAGGCCCACCGTGGAATCTTCGTGACGACATAGTCGATGGTGGGTTCGAAGCTGGCGGGTGTTGCCTTGGTGATGTCGTTGGGAATTTCGTCAAGGGTGTACCCCACGGCCAGACGGGCGGCAATTTTAGCTATCGGAAACCCGGTGGCTTTCGATGCCAACGCCGAGGATCGTGAGACTCGAGGGTTCATTTCAATGACTACTTGGCGGCCCGTTTCAGGGTCGACGGAGAACTGGACATTTGAGCCGCCTGTCTCGACACCGACCCGGCGGAGCACGGCAAAAGCTGCGTCGCGCATGGCTTGGTATTCAACGTCGGTGAGCGTCTGGATTGGAGCAACTGTGATTGAATCGCCGGTGTGAACGCCCATAGGATCGACATTTTCGATTGAGCAAACCACAACACAGTTGTCGGCATGGTCACGCATAACTTCGAGTTCGAACTCTTTCCAGCCAACGATGGACTCCTCAATGAGAATTTCATTGATGGGGCTCGCCTCGATTCCTGCCTTTGCCGCCTTCTCGAACTCTTCGGGGGTAGTCGCAATACCGGTCCCCTTGCCACCCAAGATGTAGGCCGGTCGAATGATGATTGGTAGGCCTATTTCTTTGAGAGCGACTTCGGATTCTTCCCAGGTGCGCGCTATTGCTGAACGGGGAACTTCCAGTCCAATCTCGATCATTGCTGACTTGAACAGTCCGCGGTCTTCGGCCGTTGCAATTGCGGTGGCATCGGCACCGATCATTTCTACATTGTGTTTCTCGAGCACACCTGCCTCGACCAACTCCATAGCCAAGTTCAGTGCGGTTTGACCGCCTAACGTGGGCAGCAGCGCATCGGGTTTCTCGCGTTCGATAATCGCGGTGAGCGTTTCGAGGGTCAACGGTTCGACGTATGTGGCGTCCGCGAATTCGGGGTCGGTCATGATGGTGGCCGGGTTGGAGTTCGCCAGGATGACTCGATAACCCTCTTCTCGGAGCACACGGCATGCCTGGGTACCGGAGTAGTCAAATTCGCAGGCCTGGCCAATGACAATTGGGCCAGCACCAATAAGCAGAATCGATTCAATGTCGTCGCGACGTGGCATCAGGCATCCTTTCTTGAGGCGTGCTGCATAAGTTTCTCAAATTCGGCGAAGAGGTAGCGCGAATCGTGCGGTCCCGGCGCAGCTTCTGGGTGATATTGCACGCTGAACGCTGGCACATCCAGGCATCGAATCCCCTCGACCACCCCGTCATTGAGATTTCGGTGGGTCACTTCGATACCCGAAATAGCATCATCGACGACGGCGTAATTGTGGTTCTGACTAGTAATTTCAACGGCTCCAGTGGCGTGATTACACACGGGGTGATTCGCTCCGTGGTGGCCGAATGGGAGCTTGTAGGTTTCGGCGCCCATGGCCAAAGACAAAAGTTGATGCCCTAAGCAAATCCCAAATATTGGGACTTCACCGAGAAGGCCTTGGATTGCTTCCACTGCATAGGTGACCGGTTCAGGGTCACCGGGGCCATTGGACAAGAACACACCGTCAGGTTGCCGGGCGAGTACGTCGGCCGCCGAGGTACTGGCCGGGACAACCTCGACAGTGCCGAGTCCGGAAAGTTGCCGGACCATTGTCCGTTTGACCCCGAAGTCGTAAGCCACAATGCGGCGCGTTCCACCGGTGGATGCCGTTTCATAGGGTGACTGACAGGTGACTGTCTGCACCAGATCGACACCGTCGGTGGGCGGTTGGTGCTGGGCGGCGGCGAGCAACTCGGCTTCGCTTGCGGTTCCGAATGCGCCTGGCATAGCCCCGTGGTCGCGGATAGTGCGGGTGAGACGTCGCGTATCTATGCCGGTTATTCCTGAGACGCCCTTGTCGACGAGCAGTTGTTCGAGACTGCTTGTCGCTCGGTGGTTGGAGTGAAGACGGGCCAAATCGCGCACGATGAGGCCGTTGCAGAACGGTGAGGCAGCCTCAAAGTCAATGTCGTTGACGCCGTAGTTTCCAATGTGCGGGTAGGTGAACGAGATCAACTGCCCGGCATAGCTCGGGTCAGTTATGATCTCCTGATAACCAGACATGGCAGTGTTGAACACAACCTCGCCGGTGGTGATCCCGTTCGGGGCGTCAGCGCCAATGGCCTCGCCTTCAAAGGTCGATCCATCGGCCAGGACTAAGAGTGCGTCTTCGTAGGTCATTAGCGCTGCGCCTCCGCGTCGATCACGACTGCTTCGCCCGCGACAATTGTGTGACGGACCTTCCCTCTGACTGTGCGGCCTTCGTAAGGCGTATTACGGCTTTTGCTGGCCATGGCCGAACCACTAATCGTCCATTCTGCTTTGGGGTCGAGGACACAAACATTTGCGATTGCGCCAACCTCTATTTTGCCACTATGCACGTCGTCGATGCCGACAATTTCTGCCGGGCGCCACGACATCAATCGCAGCACGTCAGCAATTGGAAGGTCGAGTTCGGTGAGGGCCAACGCTAGAGCGGTTTCTAGCCCCAACATGCCGGGGGGAGCCTGGTCGAGGGGTCGCTCTTTCGTCTCGGGTGTGTGCGGTGCATGGTCGGTGGCGATGGCATCAATCGTTCCGTCAGCCAGGCCAGCCTTGACGGCCACGATGTCCGCCGCGGTCCGTAACGGCGGATTGACCTTAAAGACCGGATCATAGGACTCGAGGCAAGAGTCCGTAAGCGTAAAATGATGGGTGGTGGCTTCGGCACTAACCGACATTCCGGTGGCCCGCGCGGCCCGAATGAGTTCGACCGATCCTGCCGTCGACATGTGCTGAAAGTGCACTTTCGCTCCCGTCAACTTGGCTAAGGCGATATCGCGCGCCACCATCAGTTCTTCGGCCTCGGCGGGTATGCCTGCAACCCCAAGTTTGGCGCTGACAGCGCCTTCGTTCATATGTCCAGCATGCGACAAAGACTCGATTTCGCAGTGCTGCGCCAATGTGACATCGAGACCAGCGGCGTATTCCATCGCCAGGCGCATGATGGCGGGATCTTGAACGCCCGCTCCGTCGTCGGTGAACAAGTTGACACCTAGAGCGGCTAGCTCAGCCATCGGTGTCAAAGTTTCGCCTGCACGCCCCATGGTGATAGCCGCTGACGTATACACATCGCACAGCGACTCGCGTCCTAGAGCAAGAACATCGCGCGCTACAGATGCACTGTCGATTGCCGGCATCGTGTTGGGCATCGCAACGACCGCCGTGTAGCCACCCAGTACAGCGCCACGGCTACCGGACTCGATGGTCTCCGCTTCTTCCATGCCCGGTTCACGAAGGTGACTGTGAATATCGACTAGCCCGGGGGCGACGACGCATCCCGATGCATCGAGGACTAGGTCGCCGGACAGATCTTCGCCCACAGCAACGATGTGCCCGGATTCGATGACGACGTCGGCCATGCGCTCGCCAGAGCGGTCGATGACGAGGCCCCCCTTGATGACGATGGAGGTTACCGATGAAACTGAGGTGAGTGAGGCAGGCACTTAGGCTCCCGCTGGTGCAGCGATAGTTGGTTTGGAGAATGTTGGATCAGAGGTGGTACTGAAAAGCTTGAACAGCACCGCCATTCGTACCGCCACGCCATTGCGTACTTGATCGGTGACGAGTCCGTTGACCGAGTCGGGTACGTCGGCGGCGATTTCGACGCCACGGTTCATGGGGCCAGGGTGCATGACGAGAACATCGTCGTTCAGCCGATGAAAACGTTCGGCGGTGAGGCCGAACTGCCGCGTGTATTCGCGCAGGCTTGGCACGGGCGAACGTTCTTGTCGTTCCATTTGCATACGAAGCATGTACAACACGTCGACTTCACCAATGACCTCATCGATACTGTGCGCCACCGTGACATCCCAGGGTTCTAGGGAGGACGGGAGCAGCGTCTTGGGAGCCACAAAGGTCACTTTGGCACCCATTTTGGTGAAGGCTGCGGCATTGGACCGGGCCACCCGGGAATGTTTGATGTCGCCAACGATGGCTATCCGCATACCAGTGAGCGACCCCCGTTGTTGCCGGAGCGTGTATGTGTCCAGCAATGCCTGCGTTGGGTGTGCGTGCCACCCGTCACCAGCGTTAATGACGGATCCGTCGGTCCACTGCGTGATGAGTTTTGGGGCCCCGGCTGATTTGTGACGCAGGACAATGCCGTCGACGCCCATCGCTTGGATGGTCTGCACTGTGTCTCGAAGCGACTCACCCTTACTCACCGATGACGAACTGACGCCGAAGTTCATAGTGTCCGCAGACAAGCGCTTGGCCGCGGTCTCAAAAGAAAGTCGAGTTCGGGTTGAATCCTCGTAGAACAAGAAGGCCACGGTGCGCCCGCGTAAGGCGGGCACCTTTGGAATACGGCGTTCACTAACCTCGACGAAGCTGTCGGTGAGTCGCATGAGTTCGTTGATGTCGGCCGTGGACAAGTCGTCGATCGTCAAAAGATGTGCGGCGCTCGTCATCGCATCTCTCCGATAGCGACGCCTTCGGGTGACACATCGATTACCTCGTCGCGGCGTGTCGGTAGGTTCTTGCCCACATAATCTGGTCGAATCGGTAACTCACGGTGACCGCGATCGATGATTACCGCAAGCTGTACTTCGCTCGGGCGACCAAAATCGTGCAGGGCATCGAGTGCGGCTCTGATGGTGCGGCCCGTATACAAGACATCGTCGGTCAGGATCACGATCTTGCCAGTGAGATCAACAGGAATCTGGGTGGGAGCCTCGGGCAACACCGGTCGGATACCGATGTCGTCTCGGTAGAACGCCACGTCGAGTGTGCCGGTTGGCGGACGCACGGATTCAAACTCGGCGATGGTGTCGGCCAGAGTTTCGGCGAGCGCTAGACCACCTGTTTGCAGGCCAATCACTATGAGATCGTCAACGGAACCATTACGTTCGAGGATCTCATGGGCCATCCGTTTGATGGCCCGTTGCACATCGTCGGCGGACAGTACCTGAGCCCGAGCAACAAAAATGCCCCCATACGGGGGCGACAAGTTGCGTTCGCGTTCGGCCACGACATACCTCCACCGTGTGAGCCTCACAGGACTCACTTCACGGTCGAGAGCAAACCCTAGCGCGGCAAGTAACCCCGCGCGCTGACGGCCGTCAATCAGTCGGACGTTTTTGTTTCAGGGACAGTCTTTTGATCGCGAAGTTCCTCGGCTGCAGCACTGAGGATGCCATTAACAAACTTCGACGACTTTTCGGTGCTGTATTGCGAGGCGAGTTCGACCGCCTCATTAAGCACCACATTTCGAGGAACATCGGGTCGGTGCGCTAGCTCGTATACACCGATACGCAAGATATGTCGGTCGAGCGCTGCCATT
>CAXMUI010000172.1:0-17047 GCA_964196475.1 uncultured Acidimicrobiia bacterium | reverse complement strand
AGGGTTTCTTGGGCGCCAGAGGCGTGAGGTGAAGAAGCCATATCGACCGTTGACCTTAGGGCTTCAAACGTCTCGAAGAAACCAGGGAACGTTTTGGCAACACAACTCGGGTTCGCAATGGAAACCCCCGGCTGGGCGGCTCCCAAAACGGCGAAAGACATAGCCATCCGATGATCGTCATAGGTTTCAACCATTGCCGGTATCACGCTTCCGGGGAACACGGTAAATCCGTCCCCATTGTCGGAGGCTTCGATACCCAGTCGCGTAAGTTCGGTCACTGGACCCGCTATCCGATCGGACTCCTTGTGGCGAATGAAATCGATACCTGTGACGGTGGTGGCCGACGTGGCTACCGGGGCTAGTGCAGCCAACGTAGGTGCTGTGTCAGAAATTTGGCGCATGTCGATCGTGACGCCCTTGAGCGGCTCATCGACGGAAACCCGTGTGGATATATCGTTTTGCTCAACTCGTGCCCCCATTGCCTCCAGGACATGCACAAATGCGGTGTCACCTTGCAACGAGTCACGCCCCAAACCTTCGACCTGAATTCGCCCACCGACTGCGCCAGCGATCCCAAAGAAATACGATGCCGCGGAGGCATCGGGTTCGATGACGTAATCACGAGCGATATAGCCGGTAGGCGCCACTACATAGTTGGTACCGTCAACGGTCACCTCAGCACCGAAAGCCCGCATTACGGCAACGGTGAGGTCGAGGTAGGGCTGAGAGATGACCTCGCCGGTCAAGGTCAGGTCAAGACCCTCTCGGAGGCACGGCCCAATCATGAGCAATCCGGAGGCAAACTGGCTCGAGACATTGGCGGCGAGTTCGACCACGTGCATTCCAGCCCCACGACTACGGGCAACTGTAATCACGGTCAACGGAAGGCCGCCATCGCTTTCGACCTCTAACCCCATCGATCGCATGGCATCCACCAGATCACCAAAGGGTCGCGACTGCAGTTGGGTATGCCCGTCAAGGCAATACACACCATGACCTAAAGCAAACATCGGGGCCACGAAACGCGAGGTGGTTCCCGACTGGCGGGCATCGACGGTCACCGGCCCAGCGGTCACCGCTCCCCCAGATCCATCCACAACCCACGCATCGGCATCTGCCTGGTCAACGTTGGCCCCTAACGCGGTAACGCAGGCAACCATTGCTTGAGTGTCATCGGCATCTAACGGAACGCGGAGCATCGATTGGCCATGAGCCAACGCGGCACACACTAATGCCCGGTTGGTAATGCTCTTCGAGCCCGGAATACGCACGGAGGCGTCGACCGGTCCTCCAAGGGGCTCGATGACATAAGGATCCGGAAGGGCACTGAGGTCCACCGTCATTGGGCCATCTCTCGGACCGACGGACGATACCCATTAGCCATCAGGGCGCCCATCAGACGCTCGGAGCGGGCTCGTTCGACAACGAGCACGAGCACACCCTGGGTGCCCTCGGCGGAGTGGGCGATTTCAAGATCGTAGATGTTGACATCTATGTCGGTAGCGAGACGAGTGATGACCGCCAATTCGCCCGGCTGATCAGAAATTACAACTCGTACTACGGAAAGATCAACCGACGCGGGAGCGGTAGTAGGCAGGTTCACTCGCGCTCGTTGCGCTTGGGTGAGAACATCCAACAAAGCGGCGGAGTCGTCCGTCTGAACCGTGCCGCGCATCTCCTGCAACGCCAAGATGAGGTCGTCGAGTACTTCGACTATCGCGGTCTTGTTTCCGGCACAAATGTCGGGCCAAATGCTCGGGCGACCTGAAGCAATTCGGGTCATGTCCCGGAAACCGCCCGCCGCGAGCTTGAGCAACGCACGATGCTCCTCGGAACGTTCGTCGGCCAAACGCATAAGCGTTGCCGCTGTGAGATGAGGAACATGGGACACCATGGCCACCAAACGATCGTGCTGGCGAGCATCCAATGTCAACACCTCGGCCCCAAGTGACTTAACCAAGACATGCATGACCGCCAATGCAGCATCATCGCTGTAGTCACCTGGAGTTAGCACCCAAGTCGCACCATTAAACAAATCCGAGCGGGCTCCTGCGACACCTTCTTGTTCAGATCCCGCCATGGGGTGCCCGCCGACAAAGCGAGGATTGGCAACGGCTCGCACCAGATCAAACTTCACGCTGCCAACATCGGTCACCCATCCGCTGGTTCGCTTCAAGGCGTCATTGACTGCCTGAGGAATTGCGAGGGCGGGAGTCGCAACGATGGTGAGATCGGCGTCATCGGGCCATCCAACAGCGTCGAGCGCTCCTGAGTCAAGAGCTCCCTGAACCACGGTGTCATCAACGTCGACCCCCGAGACGTGCCACCCCTGCTCCCGGAGAGCCATGCCAATAGATCCACCGATTAAACCGGTGCCAATTATCAGCACCGTTCGCGGGGCAGAAGATGGAGGAAGAGCAGCGTCAGCCATATACCTAGATCGTAGTGGGCGCCATTGCCGGTGCCGCCGTGATTAGTCGTCCTCGACCGTTGTAGCCCGCTCGAGCGCGCGTACTTCGTCGGTGGTCAGGTTTCGCCACTCCCCTGCTTTGAGAACAAGGTCGGTAAGCGGCCCGATACGAGTCCGCACCAAACGTTTCACGGGGTGGCCCACGGCCTCGCACATGCGTCGTATCTGGCGGTTGCGACCCTCGTGGATCACGATCTTGAGAAGATCAGGTGCGGCATTGGACACCCTCGCCGCAGCAGTAATACCGTCGTCAAGTTCGACACCTTGACGCAGGGTTCGCAACGAACCTCGACTGGGAATCCCTTCAACATGAACGAGGTACTCCTTCTCAACACCAAAACTCGGATGAGTCAGGCGATGCGTTAGATCGCCATTGTTGGTGAGAATCAGAAGACCTTCGGTTTCATAGTCCAAACGCCCCACCGGGAACACCCGCTCATCGTCGGGCACCAAGTCGAGCACCGTGCGACGCCCCTCGGGGTCATTCGTCGTGCTCATCACCAGGCGTGGCTTGTGCAAGAGGTAGTGCACGAGGTCCGTTCGAGTGCTGATGATGGTGCCATCGAACACTATGACGTCCGTGTCGGGGTCGACGCGACGCCCTAACACCGCCACCTCGCCGTTGACCTCGACAAATTCGTCTTCGATAAATCGCTCTATGGCCCGCCGGCTACCTATACCCGCCCGGGCGAGTACCTTCTGCAGTCGCTCACCGGTGGGGAGATCTTCGTCGGGGGCCATTAGACCCGGTCGCGATCTTCGGCAGCCTCAGCCGGCAGACTCGCATCAGCTACTTCGACGCGGAGCGTTTGCTCAAGCGTCTCAAGCACTTCAGCGGCTGGAACAAAGGCACCCAATGGCGGCAGATCGGCCAATGAATCGAGGCCCAACCGCTCTAGGAACAGCGCCGACGTGCCAAACATGACCGCGTTACCAGGGCCTGGGTCGCGGGAAACCTCGGTGATAAGTCCACGAGTTTGCAACGTACGCATCACGCCATCAACATTGACGCCTCGAATGGCGGCGACCTGAGCTCGCGAGATCGGCTGTTTGTAGGCAACGATCGCCATCGTCTCAAGCGCTGCAGCTGACATACGCGACGACTGCCCTTCCAAAACAAACCGTTCCACATATTTGGCGGCCTCGGGCCGAGTCTGGAAACGAAAACCACCCGCCACTCGCACGACGGTGAACCCCCGACCTTCCCCCTCGTACTCGTCGACGAGCCCCTGACACATTTCGATGACGGCCACCTCAGAGATCTCGAGAACTTGCGCGAGCAAAACCGGCTCGACTGGCTCGTCCGCGACCATCAACAACGCTTCAAGACCTCGTCGCACATCATCATGATCACCACCATTGTCAGGCAGCGAAATCAACTCGGCGTCGGAGCCTTCCACGGCGACATGGAAATCAGGTACAGATTCGTCGGTCATCACTAGCCCTCGTAGGCGTCAATAGAAACAAAATCGGTGTCGAGCTGGCCGCCGAGCCAAGTGACGCTGATGTCACCGAATGCCGCCTCTTGCCCTAGCTCGATGACTCCTTGCTTGAACAGCTCGAGAACTGCCAAGAAGTAAACGACCACCTCAATGCGTTCAACCAGTTGGCCGGTGAGGCTGCGCAACGTGGTCACGCCACGGTCAGGCAGGTCGGCAACGAGTTCGGAAACCACATCGCCTACTGTGAGGCGAATGGCGGTGATATGGTCCAGTCGCAATCGTTCGACCGGGCGAGGAGTCATTGCCTTGATACATGCGCGGCGAATATCAGAAGGGCTCACGTCTTCGAGCGGATCAGGTACCAAGTGAATGAACTGATCCTCAAGTCCAGCGCGACGAGGGTAGCTTCGCGATGCCATGCGGGCCAGGCTCTCGAGCGCCTGAGCCGCGTCTTTGAAGGTCTTGCACTCCAGCAATCGCGCAAGCAGAAGATCGCGTTCCTCCCATAGCGCGAGCTCCTCGTCCAGATCAAAGCCCCCAGGGTCAGGTAAGAGACGACGGCTCTTTAGCTCAATCAAAGTTGAAGCAATCATTAAGAATTCGGTGGCGAAGTCGAGTTCGAGCTCACCCATCTTGTCGAGCTCGGCCAAGTATTTATCAACAATGTCAGCCAAGGACACCTCATACAGGTCGACCTCGTCTTGCAAGATCAGATGGAGCAGCATGTCAAATGGACCGCTGTATGTCTGGGTTTCCACCTCATAGGCCACGGTCAGGGAGCTTAGAGTCATCTAGCCACAACCACCGACTTTTGTGAGGATGATCGCAAAAAGATTCCATCGACGCCCGATCCCCAATATCATCGCCAGCCATGACACGCGTTTTTTCTGGTATCCAACCATCCGGCAATCTTCACCTTGGCAGTCTCCTCGGGGCAGTCCGTAACTGGGTCACCGGGCTGGGCGAATCCGATGCGCTCTACTGCGTCGTCGATCTTCACGCACTGACGTTGCGCCCGGACCCAGCCACCCTGCGCTCCGACACGATTCGTGTTGCCCAGGCCCTCATGGCGTGTGGGCTCGACCCCGAACAATGCACCCTCTTTGTACAGAGCCATGTACCCCAACACGTCGAATTGGGTTGGATCATGGAATGCACCGCGAGCTTTGGCGAGCTCAACCGCATGGTCCAGTTCAAAGACAAGTCCGATCGCGCCGAATTCGTTTCGGCCGGCTTGTTTACCTACCCAGCACTCCAGGCCTCCGACATCTTGTTGTATGACACTGACGAGGTTCCAGTTGGCGCTGATCAACGCCAACACATCGAACTCACACGCGATCTCGCGATTCGGTTCAACAACCGGTATGGCGACACGTTCGTTGTACCCCAGCACGCCATCCCTCCGACTGGATCGCGCGTCATGGATCTCCAAAACCCCGGTGTCAAAATGTCCAAGTCCGCCGACGCCGCCGCCGGCACCATTGAGCTACTCGAAGATCTTAAATCCGTCGAGAAAAAATTTAAGCGGGCAATAACGGACAGCGAATCCGAGGTCCGCTATGACGTCGAAGCCAAGCCCGGCATCTCCAACCTGCTCGAAATTCTCGGTGGCGCGACCGGCCGCAAACCGGCAGATTTGGCTAACGACTACAGCCAATACGGACGCTTGAAGGTCGATGCTGCTGACGCGGTCATCGAACTATTACGTCCTATTCAACAACGCTTTGCCGAATTGGAGGGCGATCCGGCGGAAACCGCACGACTGTTGTCTATCGGCGGAGAAAAAGCCCAATCAATGGCCGAACAGACCATGGTTCGCACCCGGGATGCGTTGGGTCTACTCCCCCGTTAATAATTCAAGCCGAACGAAACGCCGATCTCTTCGACCTACGAAGACCTCAGCACTACGCTCGGTCGGCCTGATCGAGCGCAGCACGAACCGGCGCAGCGAAGCGCGATCTCTCGCTAGCCTGATGATGTTCGTTGGCCCACGCCACAACGACCGCATGCGCCCCAGCCGCTTGAAGCATCTCCGCACCCAAACGCGGATGGTCAGCGTAAAGACCAATACGACCGGACCGTGCCCAGCCAACAACCCTCCGACGTCCGGTCAACACAATCACCACAGTGGCGAATACTCGCCCAAAGGTCGACAAATTCGCCGCCGACTTTCCTACGTCGTGCATCGCCGCCGCGACAAGAAGATCCGCTTGACCCGGCCCAGAGTCAACGGATGGCTCGTTCCACACCTCACGGCCTGACACCCATTTCAAAGCAGCCATGGACTCGCGCATCGACACCACGTTGGTTACGGCATGGGCGCGATCGGTAAGATTTAGGCGTTGATACAAGGCAAGCTCTTGCGGCGACAGCAGCCGACAAAGACTCGCTTCCTCCTCGACCCCTGGACCATTCCCTTGGAGCGCTTCAACAAAGCGCCCTGCGAGATGGCCGATGCCACCAAAGCCTGATCGGCTAACCACGTTGAGCCCGTGGATGAGCCGACTGGTAGACCTGCCACAGTCGCTCCTGCGACACCTTGGTGTACACCTGGGTAGTGGTGACTGACGCATGTCCCAGAAGTTCCTGCACCGTCCGGATGTCCGCACCGCCATCGAGCATGTGGGTAGCACACGAGTGACGCAACACGTGCGGCGACAACTTGGCGCCCACACCAACCGCTGTACCGTGCTTTTTGACTACACCCCAAGCACCTTGACGACTCAGACGCCCGCCGCGGTGGTTAAGAAACATCGCCTCCGAAGCATCACGAGATGGCCATCTCTTGGGTTCCATAGCACCGCGACCTTGGACATCTAACCAATCAAACATCGATTGCATTGCGTAGCTTCCGACCGGAATCACCCGTTCCTTGGCACCCTTACCGAAGACCCGCAATAGCGCGTCGCTCGCATCAAAGTCACTCAGCGAAATACCCACCAGTTCACCTATGCGAATCCCGGTGCCATACAAGAGTTCCAGCATGGCCCGATCCCGGCGTTGCGATGGTTCGGGTCCCGCTGTCGCCTCAATAAGGGTGGTTACATCGGCCACCGAAAGGGGCTTGGGCAGTCCCCTTGGAACCCGGGGCATCTCAACCTGCGCCGTGGGGTCATCGCCACGATGATCTTCGAGGGCCAAGTATCGATACAACGATCGAACCGCCACCATGGAACGCGCCACCGAAGCGGGTGCTTTACCGCCGTCCTTCAAACCATGCAAATGGGCAAGAACATCGTCTTCAGATGCCGAAAGAACCGTTGCCGACTGGTCGGTCAAGCTGGCTTCCCATGACCGCAGATCACGACGGTACGCGGCAATAGTATTGGCTGACCTTCCCTTTTCGATCGTCAGATACAGCAGATACTCCTCCACCAGTGGATGAGTGCTGGGCTGCTGCAAGGAATTTACGACGCGGCGGACACGTCGGCCTCAGCACCGTCGGTGCTGGTCATCACCATTCCTGCTTCGGATCGAACGAGACTGGCACCCAAAAAGGACCGGAACAGCGGTGCCGGCCGATGCGGACGACTCTTAAACTCGGGATGCGCCTGCGTCCCCACCCAATAGGGGTGAGTAGGTAGCTCGATGAACTCGACCAGACGCCCGTCCGGCGAGGCACCCGAACAGATGAAGTCGGTCTGCTCAAATTTGGTGCGATAGCGAGGGTTGAACTCCCAGCGATGCCGATGCCGCTCAGAAACAACATTGGTTCCATAAGCTTCGGCCACTTGTGAACCGGGCACCAGTTCAGCAACGTAGGCCCCCAGACGCATGGTGCCACCCATATCGGTGACATCGCGTTGCGAGTCCATCAAATCGATGACCGGATGCGGTGTAGTGGGATTCATCTCACTTGAGTGAGCACCTTCTAGGCCCATTACGTTGCGGGCCCACTCGATTGTCATGGCCTGCATGCCAAGACAAATGCCCAAGCATGGAATGTCATTCTCGCGTGCATAACCCGCCGCGGCAATCATCCCCTCAAACCCACGTTCGCCGAACCCGCCCGGGATAACGATCCCGTCGAGTCCACTGAGTCGTTCTTCGATGAGAAGTCCTTGCACATCTTCGGCCTGGATCCAATCAATCTCTACCTTGACACCGTGATGAAACCCCGAATGGTTGAGTGACTCAACAACCGAAAGATAGGCGTCGGGAAGACTGACGTACTTACCGATAAGACCGATACGAACTGGCTTTACGGCCCGCCTGACTTTGGCGGCCAACGCTTGCCATTCGGTGAGATCAACCTCGACGGGTAACCCAAGATGCTCGCAAACAACCGTGTCGAGACCTTCGTCGTGCAGCACAAGCGGGATGTCGTACAAACTGTCGGCATCGGCAGCATTAACAACCGCGCGAAACGGAACATCGCACGACTGCGAAATCTTACGCTTTAGTCCATCTGATACAGGATTTTCACTTCGACAGACAATGGCATCGGGCTGGATACCGCGGCCGCGGAGTTCAGAAATGGAGTGTTGCGTAGGTTTCGTTTTTTGCTCTGATGCCGGACCTATGTAGGGCACCAAGGTCACATGTATGAAGAACACATCGTCGCGGCCAATATCGAGGCGCACCTGACGGATTGCCTCAAGAAATGGCAAGATCTCGATGTCGCCGACCGTTCCGCCGACTTCGGTAATCACGACATCTACGTCGTCGCTGGCCAGACGCCGAATACGACTCTTGATCTCGTCGGTTACATGCGGAATTACCTGAACGGTCTTTCCGAGATAATCGCCCCGACGCTCGGCTGCGAGAACAGCCGAATAGATCGACCCGGTAGTCGCGTTCGATCCGCGAGACAGATTTTCGTCAATGAAACGCTCGTAATGTCCGAGGTCGAGGTCCGTTTCGCCGCCGTCCTCGGTAACGAAAAGTTCGCCATGCTCAAAAGGGTTCATTGTCCCAGGATCGACGTTGAGATAGGGGTCGAGCTTCTGCATCGTGACCTTGAGTCCACGACTCTTTAGAAGTCGCCCGAGAGACGATGCGGTTAGGCCTTTTCCGAGCGAGCTAACTACGCCGCCCGTGACAAAAATATGCTTGGTCACGGAATATCACCGTAACGCGCTTTGAAGCATCGCGCGGCCCAATGTGGTGCCAGTCTCAAGATTTCTCGTTTCCAGCCAAAATTTCGCGTGCATGATCTTGTGCGGTCGCACTCTCTGCATCGCCAGCCAACATCCGAGCAATTTCGGCAACACGATCGTCGCCTTCGAGCGTCTGTGCCTCGGTGGCCACCGATGATCCATCATCACGCTTCGAGATAAGTATGTGTCGATCGGCACCGCCTGCAACCTGTGCCAAATGACTGACCACCAATACCTGATGGCGCTTTCCGAGATCAGAAAGTGCATCTCCAACTGCTGATGCGGCCGCACCACCTACCCCCGCGTCGACCTCGTCGAATATCAACAATGGCGGGCCATCGCTAAGGACAAGTTGTAGGGCCAACATCGTGCGGGCCAACTCGCCGCCCGAAGCTACCTTGGCCAATGGGGCTGGCGGCGTTCCCGAGTTCATCGCCACCAAAATGGTGACCTCATCACCAGGATCGTCCTCGCCGACCTGTATTTTGACCACCGCATGAGGCAGGGCCAACTGGTGTATCTGTGCCTCGATTGCCGTCGCTAGTTTGGGTGCAGCCGCCCGCCTGGCCGCCCCGATGACTGCTTCTTCGGCTCGCACCGTATCTTGGCACTGGCCCCGCAAGATATCGAGTTCGGCTGCTCGAACATCGTGAGTTTCGAGCTCGTGTAGGCGTTTTTCAGTCTCGTCGCGAAAATCAATGACTTCCCCGAGTGTGGCCCCGTATTTGCGGCGCAGTTCTGACAACACCGTGCGTCGACGTTGCACTTTTGCAAGCTCTTCGGGGTCGTCATCAAGCGTGTCGGCTAGCCCACCAAACTCGTTGGCTACGTCGGCCAGCTCTACCTCGAGCGACTTCAGCCGGCCTACGAGGTGGGCGAAAGGTGTCGCGTTCTCAAGGCGGTGCAAGATCCGAGTGATGATGTCACCCGCTCCATCATCGTTACCCAGCCGATTGGCCGCATCGCGCGCAGAATCGCGGTAGTCGCCAGCATCGGCCAGTAGGTCTTCGCGGGAACGGAGTCGGTTGTCTTCATCAGCATCGGCAATGCTGGCGCCTACAATTTCGTCGAGTTGGTAACGAACTAACTCGATCTCGCGTGCTCGGGCCCGCTCGTCCCCACCGAGTTCGGTCAACTGGGCGTCAAGTTCTGCTAGCTGACGACGCAAATCGCGCAACAACTGGGTATCAACGTTGCCAAATTGATCAAGCGCCGAACGCTGAGCCTGCGGCCGAACCAATGATTGATGGCCGTTCTGCCCGTGTATATCGACCAGTTCTCCTACCGTCGCAGCCAACTCAGCTGTACTGGCCATCTGCCCTTGGAGGTAGCCACGAGAGCGGCCACTAGCGGGCACGACACGCCGCACGACAACTTCGTCGTCGTCGGTAACGAAACGGCCTTCGACAACAGCCTCCTTCGCTCCCGACCGCACCATTACTGTGTCGGCCTTGCCGCCGCACAACAGTTTGATTGCCTCGGTAACGATGGTCTTTCCCGCGCCGGTCTCGCCGGTCATAGCGGTCATCCCCGGACCAAATACCACAGTGATTGCCGCGACGGGACCCAGGTCGGTGACCGTGAGTTCGACCAGCATCAGCGTTCACTCAAATCGAACTTGGACTTAATGACACGGTGGAAGTTGCGGTCGCCAAAGCTCACGAGACGAGCAGGCTCATCGGCAGCACGACACTCGATTGCTTGCCCTGGTTCGATCCGCCCACCAAATTGTCCGTCCACCGATAGGGCCGCAGGGCGATCTTCGATCATCATCTGCACACGGGTACCTGGCGCGAGAACCAACGAGCGATCGAAAAGCGTATGCGGTGCTACCGGCGTAAATACGAGCGCCCGGTGCGTGGGATCAACAATTGGACCACGCGCCGACAACGAGTACGCCGTGGAACCGGTGGGAGTCGCCACAATTAGCCCATCGGTCTCGTAGGTATGAAAGGCCTCGCCATCAAACTGCACAGCAATACGTACGGTGTGCCCCGCTTCAATCTTCTCGCAAACAATCTCGTTGAGCGCACAGTGTGCGACTCCGTCTGGTCCCACTACAGACACTCGCATGCGTTCTTCGATTATGAAATCTCCACTGAGCCAACGCCCCACCGCGTTGCGGCAACCGACGGGATCGACCTGCGTGAGATAACCCAACTGCCCGAAGTTGATCCCGAGAACGGGGATACCACCATCGGCCACCATGGTGACCGCACGTAGCATTGACCCGTCGCCGCCGAGGCTCACCGCTAGATCGGCTGTTCCGGCAATTACCTGCTCGTCGGCAGCGAGGGTGTCGAGACCAGCGACGGCCGCATCCACCGCCGGAAGTAACACGGTGTGGCCTTCAGAAACGAGCCAACTAGCGAGGTTACGCGCCTCGGCCGCTGCCTCACCTCGGGTGTGATGAATGAGAAGTGCGATGCAAGCCACGGTGTCAGCGTAATTCAGGGGTGTGACACTGTGCGGTGTTTCGTTCCTCTTCTTGTGGGGCCGCCGCCGAAATCACCACATTAACCGCGCCCGTCCGATTGATAACCGGCTCTGAACTGGCTATACGCGCAAATTTCCCTAAGTATTCGACATTTCCATCGCCGCCGGTAATGGGCGAAAGCAACAGCGAAACCAGACGCAAACCTTCGGCTTCAGCAGCATCAATCACTCCATCGATTGATGTGCGCCAAAGTTCAACGTCGGAAATAATCCCTTTGCCTTGCGAAGCGGCCTTCCGACCAACCTCGAACTGCGGCTTAATCAGTGCCAACAAAATGCCATCCCCTCCAAGTTGTTGACACATCGACGGCATCAACGTTCGTAGCGAAATGAACGAAGCGTCGACGACTACCAGATCAAAGGGATCACCCAGTTCGCCCGCTTGAACGTGGCGCATATTCGTGTGTTCTATAACCGTGACACGCTCGTCAGCACGGATTCGCTCGTGCAGTTGACCATGACCGACATCGAGGGCTACAACATGGCTTGCGCCAGCCTGCAACAAGACATCGGTAAAGCCTCCCGTGGATGCCCCAACATCGAGACAACGTTTCTCAGATGGGTTATAGACAAAGCCGTCCAGCGCACCCAACAACTTGTAAGCGCCGCGGCCAACATACTTCTGCTTGCCGACTACTACGATCGCCTGCCCCGGGTGTACCTGGCGCGCGGGCTTGTCAGCAATTACGCCATCGACACGAATTTCACCCTCGGAGATAAGCGCTCGTGCCTCAGCACGCGACGCAGCCAGATCCCGACGAACCAACTCAAGATCGAGACGACGCCTCGCAGCGATGTCTCAAGCCTTCTTCTTGGTGGGGGCTTTCTTCGCAGCAGCCTTCTTCGCCGGGGCTTTCTTCGCAGCAGCCTTCTTCGCAGCAGCCTTCTTCTTCGCCGGAGCCTTCTTCGCAGCAGCCTTCTTGGCCGGAGCCTTCTTCTTGGCCGGAGCCTTCTTCGCAGCAGCCTTCTTCGCCGGAGCTTTCTTCGTCGCGGCCTTCTTGGTTGCCGCCTTTTTCTTGGCCGGAGCCTTCTTCTTCGGTGCAGCCTTTTTCTTCGCCGCAGCCTTTTCGGCGGCCGGAATGGTTGCTTGTTCCTTCGCTTCTTTGACAGCATCTCGTGATGCGCCTTGAAGACGAGAGATAATCTTCTCGCCCTCGTCTTTGGCGTCGGTTAGCAAACCAGCAAGTTCATCGCTAATTTCTTCGAACGTGGCAGCTCCTGCTCGTCGCAATTGACGGAGGAGAGTGCTCAAATTATCGCGAGTTTCGATTACGAACGTCTCGCCGGCCTTTTTCGCTGCACGCGCTGTTGCATTCGGGTCCATACCAAAAGCCTACCTTAGGTCGGCAACAAGAGCAGCCAACGTAGTCGAAATTGAATCGGGCGCTGGGTCGTGTACATCTTCCGCGTTCGCCACGCCACTAAGAACTAGGGCGAAATCGAAACCCAAAGCGCGGGCGAAAGCCCCGTCGGTATCGGGCCGATCACCAACAACGACTCCAGAATTCCCTACTCGGTCACGTACCTCATCAACTACCGCTTTATTGGGTTTACCGGCATATATAGGTCGCTGCCCCGTCGCGGTCGCCACCGCTTCGACAATGGCCCCTGCGCCAGGCCAAAGGCCTTCTTCTGTTGGATATGTGGGGTCATGGTTCGTGCCGATGAATCTCGCACCATGCAAAATCGCCGTCGTCGCATTTTTCATCCACTCAAAGTCAAAATCGGGGTCAAACCCAACTATGCATGCATCGATGGCAGCCCGGGGATCGTCGATGACTGTCGCACCGCGGTCCTCCACCGACTCGCGGACACCGGGACCGCCACAGACAAACACGCGCTCCCCCGGTTGCACCAGGCGCCCGGCGGCGGTGGCAGAGGAAATTACCTGTCCACGCGCATCGATGCCGTGTGCGGCTAATTTCGCCTCCTGATCAGCAATGACCAATCGAGACATGTTGGTTACAAAGACAACGTCATCCCTGCGTTGTAGTTCGGCCACTGCGGCAGCCGCACCTTCGATAGGGGTATTGCCAGTCCAAATAACGCCATCTAGATCGAGGACCCAAGCCATGATCGGTCTTGAGTATTAGATAGTCCAGGTCGGCATCGAATGCAGCAATGAGTCCAAGTCGCCTGCACCTTTGGTCTCTTGGGCATGCGCGAGTTGTTTGGCCGTTTCCTCGGCGTACTCAGGGCGTTCTACCGAGCGGAACACACCGACGGGTGTGGGCTCATAGGGACCACTGGACAAGCGAGAAAGGGCGAAAGCAAGCGCAGGGTCATAGGCATGCTCGTCGTGCACCATCAGCGAAGACTGATTGTCAGCGGTGACGTCGACAATTTCGGCGGAGCCAGAATCGTTAATCAACACGCCACGGGCCTTGTCGATTCCGAAACGAATTTGTTCGCCGTGAACGAGGTCGATCAGCATCTCTTCGCGATTGGCCTTCTTCGTGATCGCCGCAAATGCCCCATCGTTGAAGATGTTGCAATTCTGGAAAATTTCTACCAGACCAGCGCCCTTGTGTTCGTGGGCCTTGCGGATTACTGATTGCATATGCTTGCGATCCATGTCGTGGGTACGAGCCACAAACGAGGTCTCGGCGCCCAATGCCAACGACACCGGATTAAATGGTTCGTCCAACGATCCGAATGGTGAGGTCTTGGTGATTTTTCCAACCTCGGATGTGGGCGAATACTGCCCTTTGGTAAGGCCGTAAATCTGGTTGTTGAACAACAAGATCGTGATATTGGCGTTGCGGCGCAGGGCGTGAATAAGGTGATTTCCGCCAATGGACAGCATGTCACCGTCACCGCCGACAACAAAAATGTTGAGGTCTGGTCGGGAGACTGCCAACCCGGTTGCAATAGCCGGTGAGCGACCGTGGATGCTGTGCATGCCATAGGTGTTCATGTAGAAGGGGAAGCGAGCAGCACAGCCGATTCCGGACACAAAAACCGTGTCCTCGCGCTTGATACCCATATCGGGCATCATCATCTGAATAGCAGTGAGGATGGAGTAATCACCACACCCAGGACACCAACGAGGCTCCTGCGGGCTTGTCCAATCGGCCTTGGTGGTTTCGGGAACAGCTACATCGGTCATTATGACTCTCCTGCAAGCGCAGCGTTTATGGCATCATGAATTTCGGCGGCGGTAAAGGGTTGCCCCATCACCTTGCCAACCGCTTTGGCGTCCACCAGGTACTCCGCACGAACCAGCTTGGAAAGCTGCCCCATATTCATTTCGGGAACAATTATCTTCTTGGCCTTGGTCAAAATATCACCCAGATCACGTGGGAACGGATTGATGTGCGTTACGTGCGCGTGCGCCACCTTCTTGCCCTCGGCGCGAGCACGCGCCATTCCGCTCTGAATGGAACCCCAAGTGGAACCCCAACCCAATACCAGCACATCGGAATCGTCAATATCGCCATACACCATGGTGGGAGGAATATCATCGGCGATACCCGCCACCTTGGCGGCACGAACATCGGTCATTTCCTGATGGTTTTGTGGATCGTAACTAATCTCACCCGTGACATCTTTTTCGAGACCACCGACACGATGCTCGAGGCCTGGTGTTCCGGGAATGGCCCAGGGGCGAGCTAAGTTCTCGTCACGCTTGTAGGCGTGAAACGCTGGGTTGCCTTCGCTGTCTTCCGCGTTGGGCTCAGTAGCGAAGTCGACGCTGATGTCGGGGAAGGTCGAAGTGTCGGGAATGAGCCATGGTTCTGAACCGTTGGCGAGGTAGCCATCAGTAAGCAACATCACCGGCGTGCGGTACTTGAGCGCAATACGTGACGCCTCAATCACTGCATGGAAGCACTGCGAAGCTGTGTAAGCAGCCACGACAGGCATCGGCGACTCGCCGTGACGGCCATACATGGCCATCATCAGGTCACTTTGTTCGGTCTTGGTGGGCAAGCCGGTTGACGGGCCGCCACGTTGGACATCAACAATGACCAAAGGTAATTCGAGAATCATGGCCAGACCAATGGTCTCGCCCTTCAGCGCCACACCAGGACCACTCGTCGTTGTGAAGGCAAGCGCTCCGCCATAGGCAGCGCCAAGGGCAGCGCCAACGCCCGCAATTTCATCTTCGGCCTGGAACGTACGTGCCCCGAAGTTCTTGTGCTTGGCGACCTCGTGCAAGATGTCGGTGGCCGGAGTAATGGGGTACGAACCCAGGAAAATGGGGAGCTTTGCAAGCTGGCCAGCGGCAACCATGCCCCAAGCAGTGGCGAGGTTGCCGGTGATGCTCGTGTAGACACCTGGGCTCAACTTCGCCGGACGTACCTCGTAAGTGATGTCCCACAGTTCGGCAGTTTCGCCAAAAGCGTGCCCAGCGTTGAACGCAGCCTTGTTGGCCGCAACGACCTCGGGCAGTTTCTTGAACTTGTTCTCAATCCACTCGATGGTTCCCGCGGTTTCGCGGTTGTACAGCCACGAAACCAAACCAAGGGCGAAAAAGTTCTTGGACCGTTCTGCGATGCGGGGCTTCACGCCGGTGTCCTTGCAGACTTCCTTCGTGATGGTGGTCATGGGTACAGCAAACAAGCTGTAGCTATCCAGAGAATTATCGTTCAGCGGATTCTCGAGATAGCCCGCCTTCTTGAGGTTACGTTCGTCAAAAGCATCCTCGTTCACAATGATGGTTCCGCCGGGTTCAAGACGGTTAAGTTCCTTCTTGAGCGCCGCAGGATTCATCGCGATAAGAATGTTGGGCGCATCGCCCGGGGTGGTGATGCTGTGGTCGGCGATCTGAAGCTGAAAGGCCGAAACACCGCCAAGGGTGCCTTGTGGTGCGCGGATCTCAGCCGGGTACTCCGGCAGGGTCGCGATGTCGTTACCAAAGGACGCACTGGCACTGGTAAATCGATCACCAGTTAGTTGCATGCCGTCGCCGGAGTCACCGGCGAATCGGACAACAAGCGTGTCGAGTTGGCGTACCTCAGGTACAGGAGCGGCGATGTCAGTCATGGATCCCCTTTGACCCCGATCGTTGCGCGGCAGCAATGACTCGTGTGTTGTTGCTCACACTAGTCAGCTTGCTGCCATCACGTGGTCGATCAGTGTCGAAAGTTTTAGGCAAGGGTGCCTGTGTTGTTGAGTTCGGAAAATGCTTGGCGAAGTCGTTCGTGGAAGCTAACTTCGCCGGCGCGCAGCCATACGCGCGGGTCGTACTTCTTCTTGTTGGGTTGGTCGGCGCCCTCGGGGTTGCCGATCTGACCTTGAAGGTAATCGTGATTCGCGGCCTCGTAGCCACGAATGCCATCCCAAAGCGCCCATTGCAGGTCCGTATCAATGTTCATCTTGATGACGCCGTAGCTAATAGCTTCGGCAATTTCTTCGGCGCTCGAACCCGATCCGCCATGAAATACGAAGTCGACGGGTTGCGGACCAGTGCCGTGCTTCGCGGCAATGTGGGCTTGTGAATCTCGGAGAATCTTCGGACGCAGTTGTACGTTTCCAGGCTTATACACGCCGTGTACATTTCCGAACGATGCCGCGACCGTGAACGATGGGGAAATTGC
>CAXMUI010000171.1:0-2171 GCA_964196475.1 uncultured Acidimicrobiia bacterium | reverse complement strand
GCAAACATGGTGACTTTGGATCACCAATCGCGTCGCCGAGTGATTGCTGCGGCCACACCGGAGCTTCTTGACCAATTGCTCGCTAACATCTAGAGCCGCAAGGGCGTTTAGCTCAGTTGGCTAGAGCATCTCGTTTACACCGAGAGGGTCATCGGTTCGAGTCCGGTAATGCCCACCAAATATCTTGCGTCACACCCCATCCCGAAACGGATGGGGTGCTTTCGTTTTGCGGCTGCGTTGCACCAGGATGGGCACTCCTGTGCTTGGTGGTGTATCGCCCAGCAAATACCCTAGAAAACTGGCATAGCGCGGCGAATGGGCGTACTGTTTGCGTTCCGCGGAACGTTCCGCTCCAACCGAAAAGAGCCCCGAAAATGGCCGAACAGATTCAGTACGTAGTTAAGTGGACTATTCACGACGGCAAGACTGCAGAGTTCAAGGACTTAGCCGCCCAGGCAACAGCGTTGGTCGAAGCGAACGAACCAGAGATGCAGGGCTACAACTGGTACTTCGATGCCGACGAGACCCATTGCACGCTGATTGAGCAGTACCCGAACGCGGCACATGTTCTTGCACACCTTGGCAATGTTGGCGAGATCCTTGGCGCACTCCTCGGAGTGTCCGATCTCACCATCGATGTGTACGGCGAAGTTGGCGACGACGGTCGCGGAGCGCTTGATCCTCTGGGCGCCGTTTACCAGGCCTACGGACTCGGCTTCAGCCGCTACTAAAACAGTTCGATTGCCATCCCGCGACCGGCGTCACTAGAGCGACGGCCTGATCTCCAAACTGTCAACCGCGTTAATCCTCGGCTTCTTCGCGGATTTCGGTCTGGGGACCTTCTGACCACCAAGCGTCGATACGGGATCGGTGGTTATCGGCCCGAAATTCGACCTGTACACCGGACGATTCCGGCTCGATCGAAACCGCGAATCCCGTATCAGGGGTAGCCCAGAGGACATGGACGCCAGTGGCAGAAAATGAAATTGCCGTGGAGCCACCAATTAGGTTGAAGGTCAGCGTCTGAGCTGGCGAAGGCGGCGTGGCGGTTGGCACCGGAACCACCGTCGGCTCTGGCGTCGGTGAAATTGGCATAGGGGTAGGTGCGACAGTTGTCGATGCTGGCTCGGCAGTGACCGAGGCTGCTGGTTCAATTTGGTCACTCGTCTCAGCAGATACGTCTACCTGGATGACCTCAGCCGTCGGGGCCGGGGTTGGCGCACTGGTCGGGTTTGGCTTCGTTGTCGGCGTGGGAGCGTTCTGAGTTGGCGTGGGCACCGAAGTTGGAACCGTGACACTGGCAGATGCAACGAGATTATTTGCTGGAGCGGGATTTATCACTTCGTTGCCTACAAACGAAACGCCAGCCCAGGCAATCGCCACCGCCGCAGCGCTACCAGCCAGCCATAGTCCAACAAATCCGAGAATTTTAGCCACGTCATTCAGTGTGACGACTAACGGACTCTCCGCAACTAAACGAAACCTTAAAAGAGTCCTAAATGCCGCGCAGCCCGAGTAACTGCCCTACGGTCGTTACCTATGGCTTCGGTTTTTGTGGTGGAGGATGACCATCAGATTCGTGAGCTCGCGGTGCGAGCGTTGGCGGACGCGGGTCATGTAGTTCGAGCTGAGGCTACTGCCATGGCGGCCTTACAGGCAATCGTCGATACTGCCCCCGATGTGGTTGTGTTGGATCTTGGATTACCCGATCTTGATGGCGGTGACTTGTTACGAATGATTCGGGCGGTGTCTGATGTGCCCGTGATAATTGCGACCGCGCGCGATGATGAGTCTGAGATCGTCCGACTCCTTGATGCGGGGGCCGATGAATATGTGGTGAAGCCCTACTCGGGACCAGAGCTAGAGGCACGGGTTCGAGCTTTGTTGCGGCGAGTTGAGACGGCTGGTCAAATTCGGACCGTGGTAGTGGGCGGAATTGTTATTGATTTGCGGGCCCGCACCATCTTGGTCGACGGCGAAATGGTGGCCTGTAATCGCAAAGAATTTGACCTGCTGGCCTATCTGGCCGGTCAAGTTGGCACGGTGGTGTCACGCGAAGAGTTGTACGCCGAAGTGTGGCGCGAACCTTACGGCGGAGCGGACAAGACTATCGATGTGCATCTTTCCTGGTTACGGCGCAAATTGGGCGAGACCGCGGCTGAACCTCGGTA
>CAXMUI010000170.1:0-7476 GCA_964196475.1 uncultured Acidimicrobiia bacterium | reverse complement strand
TAGCCGATGCAATACCAGACGTTTTGTCCCTTGCCAGGATTGTCAGGGGCGAGACCCGCAGTGCGGAGTTCGTCTTGAACAGAGCGCATGCGGGGGCCATCGTTCCAGACGATGCGGGTGCGCTGCGGCAAACGATCGAAGAACTCGCGGGCATGATTGAACTGCGTTTCGTCAGCCTGATCGAGGCCAATGATGATCTCTTCGAGGTAAGGAACCTTTTCGAGTTCATCGACGATGGTGGTTAGCGCCGGGCGACCTAACTCGGAGTAGAGCGACGGAATAACGAGCGCCATGGGTGCCCGTTCACGCCACGTTGTCATCTCTTCTTCGAGCGACTCGACCGTCCGCCCACGCAGATTGTGCAGCGTGGCGATAGAGCCGTTCTGGAAGAAGTCCGCCATCTAGGCAGCTATTGCGAAAATCAGGGGAACAATCACCGTGGCCATCATGGCCAGTAAGGCCACTGTGACAATGATTTTCTGCCTGCGTTTCTTTTTACGTTGAGTGGCTTGATATGACATGACAGTCACTGTACGCGACAAGGCCGCCGTATTCACGTCGAATAGCGGACGAGGGCCCCATGCCGATGAGAATTTCAGCCGAGAAGCCGCCGAAAAGATGGTTGCGAGTTTGCGGTCAGTCAATCTCGCGGCGGTTCAAGAACCTGCCGGTAATGGCGATCCCGGCGAGTAACACCAACGGCGGGATGATGATCGACGACGGGGTGGACTGTCCACCTCTGGACGTATCCACGTCGGTGGCGTTCACGACAACGGATGCCGAATAGCTCAGGATCGACAACTGTTCGAAGAATTTGCCAAGCTGGCTGAGCAGACTTTCCCAAATAAGGATGTAGCCAAGTCCCACCAAGAAGGAGCGTTTAAGCAGCGCACCCAGTGGCAGGAAAATGCCGGTGTAGCCAATGACCGCAAGAAACCCTGCAATCAACGCAGGCACAAAAAGCTGGTACTCGCCGCTGACAAGCACACTCAACCCGAGCGAGATCAGCACAATAGGCATCGCTACTGTAATTGCTGCGGCTCCGGCGCCAACGGCGATTGTCCAGAACGGAATCGGTCGCAACCAGAGATAGACAAGCGATTGATCGGCACGGCGTTCGCCGATCGTTGCTGAGGCCATGACCAGGGAGATAATGGGGGCAATAATTCCTAGCCCGAGCAATACAAGCATGGCCAACTCGATGTTTTCACCGTCATCGGAGAACCTAGCGACTAGCCCCAAGAGCACCAATAACAAGCCCAGTGAACTCAGGACCAGAATGCGTACCCGCGTGGCTAACTCGCTTAGGAACAGACCGAACACGCCAATCGTCGCGGCTTTGGAGGTTGGTCCATAGCTTTCTGTCGTCTCTGGAGTCGCCATTACTGACCTACCAAGTAGCGGAAGACGGATTCGAGATCATCGTTCAATGGCACAACTGCGTCAACGGACGCATCGGCGACAACGGCCTGCGGAGCGATGGTGCGAGCAAACTCAACCACATTGGTGGTTTCGACGATGACCGACGAGTCGTCGAGTCGTACCGAATGCACGAGGCCACTGTCGAGGAAGGCCAACGCCAAGCGGCGCGGTTTGTCGGACCGAATTTCTATTTCATGGGGACGGTCGTTCATGAGTTCGCGGATCTCGTGGAAGTTACCCTCGGCCGCCAAACGTCCCTTCGCAATCACGAGCACTTGGGACCCCATGCGTTCGACTTCGTCGAGAATGTGACTGGACACGACGACACAACGTCCCGAATCACCCAGACGTTGCAACAGGCCGATCATCGACAGTCGCTGGCGGGGATCAAGACCGGTGAGGGGTTCGTCGAGCACCACGATCCACGGGTCATGAACGATGGCTTGGGCTAGCTTGACACGTTGGCGCATGCCTTTGGAATAGGTGGACAGCGGACGGGCACGGTCGATGTCAAGTTCGACGAGATCCAAGGCCCTGTTGGTAGCCGCCTCGGGATCCTCGAGACCTTGCAACACGGCAGCGAGGTGCACAAACTCGTAGGCGGTCTGCGTTTCAAAAAGTTGTTCTTGTTGCGGCGCCACGCCAATCATGCGCTGCACGCGGCGATCGTGCCGGGGATCAAACCCGAAGATGCGTACCGAGCCTTTGGATGGCTTGGCTTGCCCGGTGAGCATGCGTAACACCGTTGACTTGCCGGCCCCGTTGGGCCCTAGCAAGGCGGTGACCCCTTCGCCGATGGTAAACGTAATGTCCGAGACTGCTACCAGCTCGCCAAAGAACTTGGAGACACCCTCAAATTGGACCATTGGGACTGCGACTGGCTCGCTGGTGGGTGGTGCTAGATCCGTCATCGGTCAACGCTCACTCGCTGGTAGGCCAACCATGCCATCGCCCCAAAAATCACTGTCCAAACCACATTGGCTAGGACGATCCACCCAGTTGCGAGTTCGTTCCATGGGGCGATATCGGTTCGTTCGCCGAGAATGCGAACCGCTAACTCGATGGGAACATAAAAGAGATTGAAGACACCAAGCCGGGCGTCAGCGTCAGCACCTTCGGGGCTGGTCAAACCCTCGATTACGCCATTGCTCGCCAGCAACCCCACCGCTATACCGGCACTAGCGAAAGCACGTTTTGGGGTCACGCTTGAGACGCCAATCGAGAGCGCTGTGGGCATAACTGCGCCGACGGAACCAGCCAGTACTGCTCGGCCGAAATGCTCAATAAATTTGCCCACTCCGCCGGGCCCACTTCCGGCCATCGTGTAGCCAAGCAGCAGCACCAACTGGGGGCCAAGAGTTACCGTAAGTAAGACGAGGAAGACACCAAACGCTTTGGCGGCGAGGTAACTGGTGCGGGTGAGCGGCGACGCTAGGTAAAGCGAGAGCATCCCACTTTTGCGATCGGTGCAGATCACCTCAGGAGCGGCGAATGCGATGAATAACAACACAGCAAATCCGGTGATGCCGGCAAATTCGCCATAGGTCAACCCGGAATCTCCAATTTCGAAACTTTTCAGAAGGAATGCCAGCCCCACAAAAATGACCGCAGTGAAGTACACAATCGCGAACACGATGAGGGGCATGACTTTGGACCGGAACTTGCGCTTAAGGCCGAGGACACGTTGGATGGCGTGGACCACGAGGGACCACATCGATGCCGTGACGCCCTTGCGTTCGCCTTCAAACCGGCGGTAACCCTGATCGTGAATTATTGCTTGGGACATCAGGCCGCCCCCGTTTCGCTAGCTTCGGCGAGGTACACATCTTCGAGGGTGACGCGGCGAGGTTCGAATCGGCGAAGCCCAACACCGAGTGTGGCAACAACGTTGCGGACCGCAAGCGCTGCCTGGTTGCCGTCAACCAGGACATCACCATCGATGGTGATGTTGACGTCGTACCCTGCGCTGCGAAGTTGCGCAGCCAGTTCGTCGGACTTGTCGTCAACCGAAACGATGTAGCCGAGGTCGGCGCCGCTGAGATCTGACAATGCACCTGACCGTTTTACGACGCCATCGCCGATGATGACGACGTTGTCGCAAACCTGTTCTACTTCGACCAACCGGTGTGAGCTAAGCAGCATGTCGATGCCGAACTCGGAGCCAATGCGCCGGATGAGTCCGAGCATTTCGTCGCGCTGTACCGGATCGAGACCATCGGTGGGTTCGTCGAGTACGACGAGCGACGGGTCATGAGCGATCGCCTGAGCGAGCTTTACTCGCTGACGTTGACCGGTGGACATGGTGCCAATGGGCCGGAATCGTTCTTCGCCCAGACCAACTTCCCACAACATGTCGCTGGCTCGTTCAGTAGCGATCTGTTTGGGAATTCCGTGGAGCTCAGCGATGTGGCGAACGAGGTCGGCCGCATGTACGTCTTCGGGGAGATGATGATGCTCTGGGGCGAAACCAATGCGCATACGGAGTTCTGGGCCGGCTTCTTCGGGGTCGGTACCCAGCACAAAAAGGTTGCCCTGATCGCGATCATGCAAACCAAGCACCATTTTGATGAGCGTAGTCTTGCCCGCTCCGTTGCTTCCGAGCAGGCCTGTAAGGCCGGTTCCCACCGTGAAAGTGAGATCGGTGAGCACCTGGGTTGAACCCCAACCCTTAGCAACGTTAGTCGCCTCAATAACTGCCGTCACTCAGTAGTCAGCCCAATCGGGCAGCTCACACCGGTGCCGCCCAGGCCGCAGTAGCCGCCGGGGTTCTTAGCGAGGTACTGCTGGTGGTAATCCTCGGCGTAGTAGTAGGTGGGAGCAGACTCGATTTCGGTGGTGATTTCGCCGTAACCGCTCTTGGCCAGTTCGGCCTGAAATTGGTCGCGAGATTCGAGTGCTTTAGCTTGCTGCGTCTCGCCGAGCGTGTAGATGCCCGAGCGGTATTGCGTACCAACATCGTTGCCCTGACGCATCCCTTGGGTGGGATTGTGGTTCTCCCAAAACACGCGCAACATGGCCTCGTAGCCAGTGACCTCGGGGTCGAACACAGCAAGGACAACCTCGTTGTGACCAGTCATACCGGAACAGACTTCTTCGTAGGTGGGGTTAGGTGTAGGACCGCCGATGTAGCCAACCGACGTTGAGAACACGCCAGGTGCTTCCCAGAACTTGCGCTCGGCCCCCCAGAAGCAGCCCATGCCCACAATGATTTGCTGGAATCCTTCGGGGAAAGGTGGTGTAAGCGTGTTGCCGTTAATGAAATGCGCCTCAGGGACCGACACGGTGATATCGCGACCGGGCAAGGCCTCACCGGCAGAAACCATCATCGTCCTATCGCTACCAAGTCAAAAAATTTCATAACCAGAGCGTACCCCGCTCTCACATTCCGGGCGCCTCCCCCTACCCATCAGTATTGGGTCTAGGAGCGTGAGCGTTTGGTTCGGAGCATTTCTTGGGCGACAGCTAGGTCGTCGGGGTTGGTTACACCGATCCAGTCTTCGGTTGTTGTTACGACGTCGATGGTGAGCTTGTTTTCCTCCATCATTTCGGAGAGGACGGTTGGCAACAAGAACTCGGTCTTTTCGCCTTCACCGTTTTCCTGGAACCAGTCGGCCCACCGCTCAGGTAATTCGGTCAGAACGGATGCGGGTAGCCCAAACATGTTCATGGACACTGGTGTGGTGGCCTGGAGATCACAAGGCTGACCATCGACATGAATGCCGTCGGCGGTTCCGCCGATGAGGTGGGTTTCGACCAACTCGACCAAAACCCCATCAGTTGTGGCACACACGCCACGGCTAACCGTGCCCATGGCAGGCAACGTGCGACCAAGTTCGAAGGCCACGAGCACTGCTTCGTTACCGGCCATGCCGTCCATGGCTTCGGCCAGAGCAACGTACGAGGTCTTGCCGTAGTAGTCGTCGGCATTCACGACGATGAATGCACTGTCCACGACTGGTGCTACCGCCAAGATGGCGTGGGCAGTACCCCATGGCTTGTCGCGCGCTGGTCCAAGTTGGTCCTGCAACACATAATCGATCTGTACTTCACGATTGGTGCGACCAAGATGTGCTTTTACATCGGCCAAGATGTCGGTACGCACGATGAGCACCACCCGATTGGCGCCCGCAGCCACGGCATCATCGATAGCAAAATCGAGAAATGCCTCGCCATTGGGGCCGACTTCGGCCAACTGTTTGGTGCCCCCAAATCGGCTGCCGAGTCCGGCGGCCATGACGACCAGGGTGAGATCTTGACTCATTGAGTGTTCCTTCGGGCGGGTTCGGTTCATCGGCAAGTGCTAATGGTGAGTAATCGTAGAGGCCACGAAGCTCAAGGTCTTTGATCATTTGCCGATGAGTACAACGTGACTGATCTTGCGTTTGTAACCTCTGGATCCGATGCGCAGAAGACTGATGCTACGCGCGCGCCCAACTCACCCGCCAACGCCCCCGAAACACACGCTGTTGCCATTTCGAAAGTTGATAAATCGTTTGGTGATGTGCAAGCGTTGAACGAACTCGATTTTGTGGTGCCGCAGGGCAAAATCAGTGTCTTGCTTGGCCCTAATGGCGCGGGCAAGACCACCGCTATTCGCCTTATCACCGGTGCGCTCCCGCCTGATGCCGGCACGGTGCGCACCTTCGGCGTCGATCCAGTCGAAGATGGCGAGTCCGTCCGATACCGATGCGGTGTGGTGGCAGCAAAGCCGGCTCTTTATGACCGTCTTAATGGTTGGGACAATCTGAAGTACGCCGCCGAATTGTGGGAGCTCGACGGTGATCTTGAAGCGCAGATCGCCGACTCAGCTGGGCGCTTCGGTATCGATCACGCGTTGAATCTCAAAGTTGGCGGTTATTCCACGGGTATGAAGACTCGTCTCGCCTTAGCTCGAGCCGTGCTGCCCGCCCCTGACCTGCTCCTTCTCGACGAGCCGACCTCGGGCCTTGATCCTGAGTCCTCACTCGCGGTCCTCAACCTGATCCGTGAACTCACTGACGATGGGCGCAGCGTCATTATGTGCACCCACTTGTTGGCCGAAGCCGAAGGGTTGGCCGACCAGGTCGTCATGTTGGAACAAGGCAGAACGTTGTTGGCCGGAACACAAACCGAGCTCATCACCCGCTACTGGGGCAAGCCGGCGGTATTCATCGACTCGGTTACCCCGATTGGCGACGTATTGCTCGACCTGGTCGCTACCAGGGCAGCCACCCGAACCGACACTGGCGTCCGCATCGAAACCGAAGACGAATTCTCCATCTCCCAGATCGTTCGCACCCTCGTTGAAAACGACGTGGCTATCGCCCGGGTACAAGCCGAAAATCCTTCGCTCGAAGATCTCTATTTCCGGATTCGCGAAAATTACCGCAACGGAGAATTCAATCGATGAACATGCACCGCACTCTCGCCATTATGCGTACCGACTTGCGGCAACTCTTAACGTCGAAAGACTTCCTGTTTCCGTTGATGGTCCTAGCGTCATTGTTTTTCATCATCTTGCCCACAACAATGCTGTTATCCATTGAGTGGCTGGGAAGTGTCGAATCTTTGGAACGCTTGTCCAGCACTCTCGATGCACTACCGGACAAGGCGCAACAAGCACTCAAAGGCACGAGCCCACAGGGTCGTACGCAATACGCCCTGGCCGTCTATCTCTTTGCTCCGCTAGCGGTCATCGTGCCGCTCACCGTGTCTACGGCCATCGGTGCAGCCACCATGGTCGGCGAACGCGAACGCGGCACTGGCGAGTTCCTCGCACACTCCCCGGCCGCCACATCGGAGATCTATGTCGGCAAGCTACTTGCCAGTTTTCTCCCCGGATACGCCGCCACCTTCATTGGCTTCGGCATCTACTCGCTGATCGTCAACACGATCGTTGGCCCCAAAGTTGGCGGCTGGTTCTTCCCCACCAAGGACTGGTGGATCCTCATGTTGTGGCTCATCCCACCCTTCCTCATCTTCTCGATGACGTTGGTTCTACGAATTTCGGCCCGAGTTCAGTCCACCATTGCGGCCCAGCAGGCCTCAGGTCTCGTGACGTTGCCGATGATCATG
>CAXMUI010000169.1:0-3292 GCA_964196475.1 uncultured Acidimicrobiia bacterium | reverse complement strand
TTGGTGTCGACAATTTGCCCTAAGAGCAATTCGGATCCAACAGCTACTACTTCACAAATCATGCCGCGACCCTACAACCACCCCACAAACAATCCGAACCGGCAACTCGCACGAGCGCTACAGAGCGTTCGGTGGCCAGACCTATTTGGAAATTTATCGATGACCGATGGGGCGAGTAGCGGTTGATCCATCGACGATGTATTGGTAACCCGAAATCAAGGTGATGAGTACCGCCGCCCACCAAAACCCGTGCACAAACTCGCCGTACGGCTTCATCGTGGGCATAACAGCCAAAAGCAGGGCCGCTCCTTGCACTGTGGCCTTGTGCTTGGCCGAACGTCGCGCCGGCATCGATAGCCCATGCTTCGCCCAGTAAACCCGTAACAAACTGATCCCGACCTCACGGATGATGACAAGAACGACAGGAATCCAGTGAAGCCGATCGACGCTGACAAGGCACAGCGCCACACCAATTACGACAACCTTGTCGGCCAATGGATCAAGGAACGCTCCCCCACGACTGCCAGACCTACTGCGACGAGCTACGGGGCCATCGAGATAGTCAGTCACAGCGAGAGCAAATCCAAGAACGAAAGCGATCCAGGATGTGCCCAAATCATCACTATTGGCAAGTACAGCCCAATACAAGAATGGCGCCCCCACGAGGCGAAGCGAAGTAATCGCGTTGGCGGGAGACAACACGCCGTTAAGCGGGTACATCGATTGCTCGCTCACGATGCCTCTAAGTCGGGTCCCAGCGAACCAGTGATGGTTAGCTGAACGATGTCGCCGACAGGAAGTTTGGTCGGGACGGTGATGATTCCATCAATCTCGGGAGCTTCGCGAAACGAACGTCCCGAACCCGGTGAGTCAACGAGCACCTCGACCGATGAACCAACAAGTGCATCGCGCTTGAGTGCAGTAATGGTGTCCTGCATACTATTGAGTTCATACAGTCGTTCGGACGCCAGTTCGCGGTCGACTTGATCGTCCAAATCGTAGGCAAAGGTGCCCTCCTCGGCCGAATAAGCGAAGAAACCACACCAGTCGAGCTGGGCCTGCTCAACAAACTCGAGCAGTTGATCGTGGTCGTCCTCGGTCTCGCCGGGATACCCCACAATGAAATTGGATCGGAAGGCAGCATCGGGCTCCAGGCTGCGAATTCTTTCGATCCGTTCGAGGAATTTGGCGCCATTCCCCCACCGTTTCATGCGTCGCATCAGCGGTGCAGACACGTGTTGCAGCGAAAGGTCAAAATACGGGACTCCGGTGCGGCAAATAGAATCGATCAAGGTCTCGTTGAGGTCGCTGGGGTACAGGTACAGCAAACGAACCCGATCAACACGTTTGGCCACCTGGTCCACGAGCGGCACAATGGATCGATCACCTACCCCCTGATCTCGACCGTAGGCCGCAAGGTCTTGCGCAACCAGCACAATCTCACGCGCTTCTAACTCGTCGACCTCACGCAGGATGGAATCAATGGTTCGAGATCGTTGCGGTCCACGGAATGTGGGGATTGCACAGAACCCACACGCACGATCACAACCTTCGGCGATCTTGACGTACGCCCAGGGGGCGGTGGAGGGCGGCCGAGGCAATTCCAACAAATCGAACGCCGGAACCTTTGGTTTGGAACCCAACGTGACAGGGACGCCAAATCCTACGACAGAATCAGCTTCCGGAATTGCTGCCGAAAGCTCGTCGCCGTAGCGCTCCGCCATACAACCAGTAACCACAAGCTCGGCGCCATCACGGCGGTTTTCGCCCAAGGTGAGAATCGTGTTGACTGATTCTTCGCGCGCATCTTCGATGAACGCACAGGTATTAACGACTACAAGATCGGCGAGATCGGGAGCCGATGCCGCGACCATGCCGTCGGCGGTGAGGGTGCCAATGAGCTTGTCCGAGTCGACCTGGTTCTTGGGACAACCAAGTGTCTCGACCCAATAGGTCCGCGATGTCATCCGGTTAGGCTACTGCCGTTGAAGCAGGCATGAGCAGCGGTGCGCTCAGCACTGCTCCCGCAGAATGCGTTCTACTACCCGTGCCACCCCGTCAACCTCATTCGACTCGGCAATTTCGTCGGCCAATGCTTGCACCTGCTCCATGGCGTGCGGCATTGCCACGGCATAACCCGCCCACGCCAACATGGATTCGTCGTTGTTGTTATCGCCGAAGACCACCGCTTCGCTCGCACTGATTCCGAGGTTGGCTGCCAAGTCCGCTAGTGCCGCACCCTTATGTGCTGTCTCCGCCGTCACCTCAACAAACGGCACACCTGACGACGACGCATGCACCGGAGCGGGCGCGTTGGCACTAATGAATTGCGCCAACTCTGCGGTTGGTAGCCCGGGAACTCCTACCAACATCTTGGTGACATCGACTGGTATAGCGCCCGTTCGGGGATGTTTGCCAGTCAACTTGTACTCGTCGATCCAACAATCGAGCGTTCCCCAATTGTGGTCCCAAAGGAACGTATCGGCTAGCTCCCATCCAAAGGTCGCTGTCGGAAACTTAGCGACTATCGAACGATGGACATGCGCCACCAAATCGTCTTCTAATATTTGTCGCCGAACAATCCGTTCGCTCCTCGGGTCATATATTGTTGCGCCGTTCGAACACACCACCCAATCAACCTGCTGGATGTCACCAATTACGTTCAGGGCAGAGAAGTGGCTGCGTCCAGTGGCAAAAACCACCACAATGTCTTGCGCCTGTGCCGCTCGAAGCGCGGCCGTCGTTCGAGCGCTGATGTGCTTGGTAGACGACAGCAGAGTGCCGTCCAAGTCCGACGCCATAAGACGAATAGTCACGACCGCAAACGTAGCGTCTGCACGACAGAAATCGACTCAATTGTTGGTACGTGGGGCCCGGCATTACGGCCGGTAATTATCCGCTCTAGACGCCCGACATAACATCTTCGGGGTCATCGGCTTCGGCATCATTGCCTTCGGCGTCAACAAGGACCTCGCGCGGTTTCGAACCCACACTTGGACCAACTACCCCAGCCTCTTCGAGCATGTCCATCAGGCGGCCAGCCCGCGCAAAACCAACACGGAGTTTGCGCTGCAGCATCGACGTCGAACCCAGTTGGCTCGAAACAACTAACTCTCGAGCCTGCTTAAACAACTCGTCGTCGCTCCCTGCATCGCCACCACCGGTGCCCGTACCGGGGACGCCAGTACCCGGCTGAGCATCCAAAATCGATTCGGCCTGAACGGATTCGGTCTCAAGGACTTCAGGCTCCTGGTTGCGCCAAAATTCAACAATGTCACGGACCTCTTGCTCG
>CAXMUI010000168.1:0-1556 GCA_964196475.1 uncultured Acidimicrobiia bacterium | reverse complement strand
CCTAGAAGTGCGGGAACCATGTGGGATGTGTCACTTCACGCCGCGAGGGAAGATCCCGACGGAGAAATTGTGCAGCCGTTCGTGAGCTTTGACGCACTACATTTTCATGATGGACGAACTTCCTGCCGACCTGCCCGATTCGATGCAGCACTATTTCCTCATGTGGAACGAGCGCGATCCGAAAACGATTCGCGGGCACCTCAACCGAGCTGTGAGCAAGGACTGCGTGTGGGTCGATCCGCTGCACAATCACGTCGGTCGCGATGCCCTCGAAGCCAATGTGGTGCAGTTCCGGGCCGAATTCCCCGATGCCGATCTGGCCATCGGAAGCAACGTTGACGCGCACAATAACCGTTGCCGGTATGAGTGGGTCATCACGACCGGCGACAAGCTGATGCTCCGTGGTTTTGACGTAGCGACCCTCGACGATGATGGGCTTATAGAACGCGTCGATGGCTTCTTTGGCACGCTCGACCGCTTTGGTCCCGAGTAATAACCGCTAGTTGGGTAACGTCGCAAACGCTCGGACCGTGAACGTTCCGCATCCGACAATTTTGGGTGGCACTGCGGTGAACACAAAGCCGTCGGCTGGCAACTGGTCGAGGTTGGTGAGGTGCTCGATGATGGGGATCTCGTGGCCCAACAAGATGGTGTGAACCGGACGTTCGCCGCCGACGGTTGTATCGATATTCAACGTGTCAATGCCCACACAGGCGACTTTCGCATCCACTAGTGCTTGGGCGGCCTGTGCCGTAATAAACGGATGGTCGGTGAAGTACGCATCTGAACCCCATTTGTCAGAGTGGCCGGTGCGAATTATCACGGCGTGTCCCTCCAGTCCGACCAACAGATCGGGGCTGAGATCAATGGAATCGACGCCTCGAAAATCCAGACAGACGGCGGGCACGCCAGCGACCCGGTCCAGATCAAGTTCGCTCAGGTCATGGCCATCGACATAACGATGAAAGGGCACATCGAGGTAGGTGCCGGTGTTGGTGCACAAGGTGACGACACCGATCTGGAAGGTGATGCCCGGCCCATAAATTTCTTCGGCCGCTTCACGGGAAATGTGATCCGCTAAGTGCGGAACCGGCAACCCGGGGTAGGTCTTCATTCCTTCGGTAATGACATGGGAAAGGTCCACGTGCGACATGACCGTTCTACTTTCAGGTGAGAAATGCTCTTAGGCGACGAGATCGAAGAGTTGGTCAAGCGCCGAGATCTCGTGCGTGACCTGATCGTTAGTACCAGCGACTTTGCCATGGGGGTTGAACCAGCAAGTTGGTAGCCCATACCCGGTGCCTCCCGCAATATCGGAGGTCAAACTGTCGCCGATCATCAAGGTGGTGGCCTTGGGCGGGTGTCCCAAACGATCGAACGTCACATCGAAAATTGCAGGATTGGGTTTGGCCGCATCGACCTCGGTTGAGATCACGATGATTTCGAAGTGGTGAGCGACCGCTACCCGATCAATGCGCGTGCGCTGCACCGCGCTGATGGCATTGGTGACCATCGCCAAACGGTGCGTCGTGGCGAGCTGGATCAGTAGGTCGATA
>CAXMUI010000167.1:0-12236 GCA_964196475.1 uncultured Acidimicrobiia bacterium | reverse complement strand
GGAGAAGAACGACCTATCGCCGACAATACAACCGACGAAGGCACAGCCGCCAACCGACGTGTCGAGTTGACCATCGAAGAGGAGTAACCGCCTCTACCCTTTCGAGGGTGAACTCGACCACCACAGATCTTGTCATCGTCGGCGCAGGTCCCGCGGGCACCGCCGCAGCGATCACCGCCCGACAATCAAATCGCTCAGTGGTCATCATTGACAAGGCCACATTCCCGCGCGAGAAAATTTGCGGCGACGGGCTCACCACTAGCTGCCTACGCCTGCTCCAGCACCTGGGCCTCGACCCCAGCACCGTGCCGTCCTGGCAACCGGTAGACGATGTCGTTGTAACGTCCCCGTCGGGAAGAAAAATCACCTACCCGCTGCCACAGAATAACGGGTCATACGCTGCTATTGCCGAACGCCGCGACCTTGACTTTGCCATGGTGCAACTCGCTCGCACCCACGGTGTTGATATCCGCGAAGGCACCGCCCTCGACACCATCGTCAACGAAGCAGATACCGTCCGCATTACCACCAGCGACGGCTCAACGATCGAAGCAAAGTACGCAATTGCTGCCGACGGAATGTGGTCGCCGACCCGCAAGGCACTAGGCCTCGCAACGCCTGGCTACCTGGGGGAATGGCATGCTCTGCGTCAGTATTTTCGCAACGTCGATACGTCAAGTGAACGCGAACTATTTGTGTGGTTCGACGCCGACCTACTGCCCGGCTACATCTGGTCGTTCCCCTTGCCAAACGGACGGGCCAATGTGGGGTTCGGCATCTTGCGCGGCACCATAAAAACGAAAGACATGAGCCGCCTCTGGGCCGACATTCTCCAACGACCCCACATACGCGAAGTCCTGGGGCCCGATGCCGAGCCCGAGGCACCCCACCGGGCCTGGCCTATTCCGGCCCGGGTTGGATCAATCCCTCTAACTCTAGGAAGAACGCTATTCGTCGGCGATGCTGCCGCGGCTACCGATCCAATGACCGGAGAAGGAATCGGCCAAGCCTTGTGGACTGGCATTACCGCGACCGAAGCAACCCTCGGCGCTTCTTCGCCTGAGTCGGCTCGAGCCGCGTACGAGTCGGCTGTACACAGCCATCTAGCCATCGACCATCGCTTTGCCGAACGACTCGGCAAAATCTTGGAGCATCCACTGGGGACACGAGCCGCGGTCCGGGTTTCCGGCGCCAACGAGTGGACTCGACGCAACTTTGCCCGATGGCTCTTCGAGGATTACCCCCGGGCCATTCTTGGAACCCCTTCGCGCTGGCACAAAAACATGTTTTCCCAACCCGGCGCCTATGGCGAAGAGCAGTCGGTGGGGGACGTACGGCCCTAACAATTTCCTCGCCCGGTCACGACAATTGAAGTGAGCCACCGAAACGAGGTATCCAAAATGCGAACAATTTCCGTTGGTCTTGACGGTTCAGAGGGATCGCTCCACGCCCTGAGATGGGCGAACCAATTTGCACTCAAACATCACGCAACCCTTCGGGTAATTGGTGCCTGGCAGTATCCCGTCGCGGCGACTATGCCCGGAGTAATCGGCGCTGTCCCCATCAGTCTCGAAATGGACACCGCTACGGCGGATAGCCTGCAAACAATGATCGACGAGCATGTCACCGTCGAGTACGACGTCTGCATCGGACAAGGCAGTCCAGCTACGGTCCTCATGTCCGAAAGTGCAGCCGATGATCTACTGGTTGTCGGTTCTCGCGGCCTTGGCCCTATTCGAGGACTCGGATCCTGCTCAAGGCACTGCACCATACACTCCACCGTGCCGGTAGTAGTTATTGGCAACCAGGTAGAACCCCTCGGTGATAACCCCACACTCATCGTCGCTGTTGATGGTTCACACCGGTCTATTGCTGCGCTCGCCTGGACTCTTAAGTGGGCCTCACCTGGCGCAACCATCAAGGCCGTTTATAGCCACAATGAACGCCAGTTGACCGAACCGTTCATACCCCCCATCGACCGCCAAGAACTCGACATCATTGCCGCCGACACGCTTCACAAAGCAGTCCTGGCCGCGAAGATCGCCGCCACTAGCGATCGAGATGTTGAGGAGTTGATACGAGATGGCGATCCTCGGGTCACCATCGTGCGACTAGCACTGGGTGCGGACATGCTCATCACTGGCAACCGAGGACACTCGGGCATTGTTGGACTGTTGCTCGGCTCTTTCGCCACGCACGCAGTCTTGCAATCGAAGACGACAGCCGTCGCCGTGTTTCACGGCGACGAAGAGTAACGATAGACCCCTGAGGTAACGTGGCCGCCTAGGTCCGGTAGCCTGCCCGGATGGCTGATGACCTTCCCGACTTCGGGGCATTAATCGATCGCATCGATGATGTCGTGGATGAAGCGTGGAACACATTACGTGGCAAGCCGGCAATCGATCGGCTCTTCTACTCTGCTTCCTTCCTTGCGGACTTCAGCGCACTTTGGCACGCCGTCGGAATCGCCCAGTCCGTCACTTCTGGTGACCCACGAGTAGCCCTACGGCTATCAGGCGCACTGGGCATGGAGTCGGCGTTGGTCAACGGCGCAATCAAATCCTTGTTCAAGCGTCAGCGACCAGTAGCCCAGGTGCCACGGCCGTTGTATCTTCGGATTCCTAAGACTTCTAGCTTTCCGTCTGGCCACGCGAGTTCGGCCTTCATGGCGGCCACGTTGTTGGCCAAGCGCAACCCCAGACTCGCACCGGCCTACTACGTGTTGGCCACTATTGTCGGCACCAGTCGAATCCATGTCCGGATACATCACGCATCCGACATTGCTGCGGGCACCGTCGTCGGGATTGCGCTGGGGCGCATAGTGCACGCGGTTAGCCCCCTCCCCAAACGCCGCTAATCCCAAACCCCGGCGAAAGGCGACCGGAAGGTGCACCGATTTCGGAAACTTCGTGCTGTGCTATGCAGACGGGGCAAGATCTCGAACCGCTTGAGCCATGTCGACACCCGCCAGTGGCAACACAGCCAACGTGGCGGTAGTGATGCCGTTGTCGTAATACTCCTGGATACGTGCTTTGCACTGTTTGGCAGAGCCACTCACAATAAGTTCATCAACAATGTGATCGGGAATCGCTTCGAGCGCCCCGGCCCTGTCGCCTGACTCCCAAAGCGCCCAATGGTCGGCCAGATCGTCGGTACGCCCCATCCACTCATGGAATTTCCGATAGACCGGCACATTGAGATACGCCGCCATTACATATTTTGCTTCGCTGAGCACAGTTTCGCGATCCTCTGATGGGACAACAAAGAGCCGGGCCACCACTTCTTTAGGTTTCGCATCGTTGCCACTAGCGGCTGCCGCGTCATGAACTATCGAAGACACGACCGCGGCGTTCTCTGGTGAGAGCCAGTTAACAATCGTCCCGTCGCTCTTGCTGCCTGCTAGGCGAAGCATGCCTTCACGAAGTGCGGCGATAAGAATCGTGGGTTGCTCTTCGAGTCGTACTGCCAAGCGAAATCCCTTGACCGAGAACGTGTCGTAGTCCTCGGTGACCTTCTCGCCGGTAAGCGCCGTCTGCAGAAACTGCACCATGTCGCGCACCTTCTTGTAGGGCTCTTCGAAGGGAACATCGTTCCACCGCTCAACAATGACGTTGGACGATGAACCAATACCGAATGCCACGCGCCCCGGAGCGACGGAGGCCAAAGATGCCACCGACTGTGCCATTAACGCAGGGCCCCGAGTGAACGCCGGAACAATCGCCGTTCCAAGACGGAGCTTTGGGGCCCACACCGATGCCAAGTACAACGGAGCAAACGCATCCTCGGCCATTGTTTCGGACGACCACACATCGGTGTAACCAAGTTCGGTGATTTCTTCGAACATAGGCCTCTGTGCGTGGAGTGGACCAGGGAACGGGACAGTAATTCCATACGGGGGCATGAGCAGACGGTAGCGGGTCCGGACAACCGACCTCAATCCGCTGAGGGGACAACTAGTTCTGCTGGGAGACCCCGGCGCAGTTAGTACGCAAGGGTGGTGACCGGACTGCCATTTGCGTCTAACACGAAGATGGTGTCTCCGTCGTTATTCCACACCGAACTGTCGCCTTCGCACCAATACCGTTCGTTGGCAGTTTCGGTGCCACAACCTGAATACAGCGTGACTCGGTCACCTGCTGACAAAATGAAGCCGGGCGGAAATTCGTAACGATGACGGGTGGACTCGTCTCGAATAACCCAACCACCCAGGTCGGCTGGGTCGATTCCGTCGTTTCGCAGTTCGACCCATTCGCCGTTGGGGTTTTCGGCATCGTTTCCCGGGGCGTTTGGCTCGTAGTCAGAGATACTGATTTGCGCAGTGGTCGCCTCGCCGCATGCATCTGCTGCCCAAACGCCACGACCCTGATCACGCGCTGTTTCTTCGGCCATTTCAAATTGGTTCGCATACGGATGGCCGGATTGGTCACGGGCAATCGCTAGACCATCGACGATGAGTTGGTGGTTGACCAGGACTCCATCGGCATAGACGAAGGCTAGTAGCCGGCCATATTCGTCGCGGAGAGGATCAACCACAAGTTGCAAATCGGTGCCGTCGATAAGTTCCCGAGCGCGTTGTGTAGCAACATCGCCGAGACATTCATCGCTCTCCGGTGTGTTCATGCCAAGAAGACGAACCCGCTCTTCGATACCCCCGATTTGTACGTCCAAGGTGTCTCCGTCGACAATTCGATCGAGGTCGGCGGATTGCGCCTGATCAGGAATTTCGAGGCGTTCCTCCAGGGCTTCCTCACCCCCATTTACGGAGTTATCCACAGATGGGAGTTGGGGCGCACGGCTTTCGCTCCGGTCGCCTTGCGATGCAATAACCGCGGATCCGCAGCCTACTAGAACCACCAACAGGGCCAAAAACACTGAAGTTCTGCGAATCTCAGCACGAATCATGGCCTTAGGCTACGTTCTTCATGACCGTTGGCCTGTACTTCCCCAGAACATTGTCACACCCCCTTATTAGGTTCTGGAACATGAAGAAGCAACTCACCCTCATCACCTCGCCCCGACTTACCTGGCGTCTCAACGAGAAGACCAAGGCCACGGGTTTTGCCGGTATTGCCCAAGCGCGGGACGCCCTTGCTAACGCCCAACGCAAGAACAACCCGGCCACCACTAAAGCGGCCTAGTGACGCCTTGTCACCTTGCTGGCGCTTTGGCTTGGCGCGTCACGTGTCTGTTGGGGTTGCTGTTCGTTGTGTCGGCTTGCTCACTTCTCCCGCAGCAATCCGAGGCCGCCAGCAGCGTGGCTACCGTTACTCGTGTCTATGACGGTGACACCGTCGAAGTGAGCTTCGGCGGTCGCCGCGAATCTGTACGCCTCATCGGTATCGACACCCCCGAGGTCGCTCACCCACCGAATGCTGCCGAATGTTACGGCCCCGAAGCCTCGGCGTATCTTCACTCGTTGCTCCCGCCAGGCACCGAGGTCATCGTCACCCGCGATGTAGAACCGCGCGATGCCTACGACCGGTTACTCGGCTACGTCACCCGGAGCCAAGATGATCTCTTCATAAACATGGCACTTGTCCAGGGTGGTTACGCCGAACTCCTTACCATCGCCCCCAATACCATCCAAACGGCCGCTTTTGCTGGGGCTGCATCCACAGCGAACGCTTCTGGCATTGGCCTTTGGGGGGCATGCTCCTAGTTCGCTCTGATTCGTTCGCTCCCGATACGGTGACATCGTGAGCGAACTTGCCGAACGCCTTGGCTATAACGCCGATGACCGTCTCTTCATTTTGACCTGCGACAATCTTGGTCGCACCTATGCCGGCAATGTCGCGGCCTATCAGGCACTCCGCGAAGGTCTCGCCACCAGTGCCACCCTCATGATTCCCGCGCCTTGGTCACGAGCAGCCGCCAAGGCCTACCGTGGCGACGACGTTGGGGTTCACCTCACACTCAACGCCGAACTCGACTTGTATCGCTGGGGCCCCATAACCCACGCACCGTCGCTGCTCGACGGCGATGGCGGATTCCCTCGCACCGTCGCCGATCTTTGGGAACATGCCGACACTGAGGAAGTGCGGCGCGAATGCCGGGCCCAAATCGAACGGGCCATCTTGTGGGGTTTCGAGGTCACCCATCTCGACAGCCACATGGGTGCCATGATCCAACGCCCCGAATTTTTTGATGTATACCTCGATCTTGCCTTGGAGTTCCGCCTCCCCATACGACTCGACGCCGACGAGTCACAGTCGACGGCAGGTTTCCCTTTCCGAACTCTGGCCCGAGAAGAGGGCGTTCTTTTCCCCGATCATGTGATGTCGGTCGGAACCGACGAACCACACGGCCGCCTCATCGACATCCTCAACGATCTCGAGTCCGGCGTTACCGAGATCTGTATACAGCCGGCAATTGACACGCCCGAACTACGTGAACTTGATTCCCTATGGCAACGGCGCGTGGCCGCTCATGATGCCCTTAGCAACGATGCATCGTTGCTTGCCATTGTCACCCAAATAGGGGCCAAGCCGATTGGCTACCGCGAACTTCGGGCCATCCAACAACACGTCAGTTGACCCATACCGTTACTCAAATGTTGTAGCCGCGGTAACCGCGTTGCGGTAGTCGAGATACTCGTCACTGTCGAGCAGCGGACGGAAACCGTAGATCCACGTGTGGTAGTCGCCATCGATCTTGAAACGTCCTTGCATATAGGAAACGTCGGGATCGATATTGCCTTGCATGACGGGTAGCGCATCGCTGTATTTGAAGCGCACCTCGCAAGTTGCCTCTTTGGACTTTCCTATCGCAGCTGCGACCAACTGCCCGGACTGCCACACTTCGTGATAGCGCACTTTGCCCTGCGGCGAAGCCGCAATCTCGTAGTTCATTGTGAGATCGAGACCCGGGCGTTCCGGCAGGTGGGCGGCCAATGGGACCAGTGCCGCAACCCAGTCCTCGGTCAAATACGTAGTCATTGCTATGAGCCTGTCACATCTTCGCGAATTCCGGCGAACATGTCGGACTCGGGCAATTCGCTCTCTACGTGCGAGAGCGCCAAGATGTAATCGTCGTAGGGGTAGGCCGCCCTCGAGATGTCGTCCGGCAGCCCAAACCAGAACTTTTCGTTGGGGTCAACCTGAGTAGCGTGAGCCAATAGTGCTTGACCTCGCACACCAAACCACTCACCAATATCGATCTGCGTCGTAAGGCGATCATCATTGAACGGTCGTTTAAACCACTGCTCGGTAAACGGTGACTCAAGATTATTGGCCTCAAATGCCTCGTGCATTGCTACCAATCGAGCTCGGCACCATGTCGAGTAGTAAAGCTTGAGCGGTTGCCATGGCTCGCCAACACCCGGATAGGCGTCGGGGTCTCCGGCCGCGTCAAAAGCAGGCCCGGTAATGTCGTGCACTCGCAAATGGTCCGGATGAAGGTAACCCTGCTGATCATCGGAGTAGGTGATAATTACGTGAGGACGTTCCCCGCGGATAAGTGCCACCAATCGCCCGACTGCTTCATCAAGATCGGCAGCCGCAAAGCATTCGGGGTGTTTGTTGGCTTCGGTTTCGGCCATGCCCGAATCGCGATAACCCAGCATATGCACACGGTCGAAACCGATGAGGTCCGTGGACGTCTTCAGCTCGGCGACTCGAACAGCAGTGAGGTTTTCAAGGATTTCTGGACGATCCATGGCCGGGTTTACAATGTCACCCTCTTCGCCACCGGTGGCGCAAACCAGCACCGTTTCAACCCCTTCGGCGGCGTATTTTGCCACCAGCGAGGCCCCCTTGGAAGCTTCGTCATCGGGGTGAGCGTGAATGGTCATCAAACGAAGAGATTGGGGCATCTGCGTGACGCTATCCCCGTTCGGCACACAGGGCCACCATTAGGTGGCAGTGCAACCTCGCATCAAACAAGTACGAGTTCGAAAATACCTGGCTCGTCGCTGTCGATCATGCGCCAACCGAAGATTTTGGCAAGGTGAGCGCGCCCTTCTTCGGGTCCACTGGCAATGACAACGTCGCCCTCGACAAGCATGGTGGCACCGGTTGGACGGTAGAGGTAACGGCCGGTTCGGCGAATAGCAAGAACAGTAAAACCGGGTTCGAGGTTCAGGCGGAGGTCTCCCAACGTGGCGTTGCATGCCCGCGAATTTGCGGTGACCTCAATTTCCATGACGACTTCGTCGCTTTCGCCGAGGGCGATTTCGAGAATTGGGTGCACCTCGTCGCCTTGCTCAACGATCCAAACCATCTCGCAAGCCTCTTCGGCAATGTCGGTCGCGGCGTGGGCCAGTTGCAGTAATCCGCGCAACGGAGATGGATCGATATTTTCCTTCGCCGCGCGGAGTACCCAGAGTTCGAGTTTGTCGTTCATCTCGTTGAGTCGGGCACCAAGTTGACGCACTTCGGCTGCCAACCGCAGGTCGTTCATCACCATGGCCGAGTAGGCCAAGCCGACCGCTGTTTCGGACAGGTCCTTCATCTCGACCAACATGTCAACTGACCGGTCGAGATCAGAGAGCCATACATCTTCAGATACGGCGGGTTCCCAAACTGGTGCTCCTGCCATGGAACGCACCGGCGCGATTCCGTCGGGACCACCGCGTACAAGGAGGACATCATCGGCCCCCACAACCGTTGCGCCGCCGATGTCAGTAATCCACAGTCGGTTCCGTTTGATGGCCATCACGCGGGTACCGGTGGCGACAGGAAGTTGGAGCGCGGCCAGCGTTTGGTTGTGCATAGCCGAACCGGCGACGACGGTAACACGGTGGGAAATCTCGTCTGCCTCGGCCAAGTCAGCCAGCAGTTGCGGTGGGATACCCACCTTGTGAGTAACGATTCGGGCGATTGATACCGCATCGTTACCAATGCGTTCGATAGCGGTGACCACACGAAGGACCGAAGACATGCCTTCGGCCTCGCGAGGCTGACGTACGGCAAGAATGCATACCCGTCGCATGTCCTGGGCGAGTTCGTTCATGTCGTCTTCGAGTTCGACGACCTCTTCGGCCATATCGACATCGTCGAAAAACACCGCACCGTAGGCAAGGTCAACCATGAGTTCGCTGAGGTCTTTCGCCTCGGCGAGCATTGTTCTCAGATTTCGGGGTCGGTCATCCATCAGACATCCTTAGTGAAACTAACAAATTTTGAAAACTAAATCGCCGCAAAATACGGAGCATTCAGAACACCACCCAATTGATGGCTAGAACGAAAGTGAACGCTCCCACCAGATCGAGTACCGAAGTAACGAGCGGAATACCGTAGGTGTCGGGATCTGCACCGAAATGCACCGCCGCAATGGTGCCGTAGTACGCCACCATGACCACGATTGCGGTGGCAATGATCCCACCGAGAAGAACAGCCGAAACCATGTCCCCGACCCCGGGTGAGGCGAGCCCTGACCAAGAAGATCCGTAGTGCGAAGCTACGGCTACAAGCCCAAAGACCGGTGCCGCTAGAGCGAAGGTGGCCCCAACATCGGACCACGCCGCGCTGGACGGTCGGGCGGTTGGATCAAGGAGACCCAGGTGAAGCTTGCTCGAGAGACGGCTCGACAAGATCCCGCCTAGAGCGCCCGCGGCCGCAAGATACCCCGGCAACAAAACCAATAAAGCGGGAAACAGTTGAAGGTCAATGAGCTGTTTCTCGACGGTGACTCCGGCTACAAGATCGAGAAGACCGGCCACGATGAGAACCGGGATCGACTCCAGGACAATGAGCCGCAACAGCCGTGGTGCCCGAAGGATGGTCATCGCCAATGCCACCAACGTTATGGTGACAATCACCACGGATGTGACATCGACAACGGTGGAATGGGTAACCAATGCGCCAGCGAGGAGAAGGGCCGGCAGCGTCGCCAAGTCGCCTGCTGCCGTCACCAGTGGAGCAGTCACATTGTCAGGATCCCAGCCATAACGAACCGACCCAGAGGTCAGTGCTAACGCAACAAGAAGCACAACCACAGAAGCCATTAGTCCGCCCAGCACCGAGATCACTAGGAATTGTGGAATCGTCATTGTGCCCGGTAGTCCAAAGATCACCGCCGCAGCCTTTGCCCCCACAGCCACGACAGCCGACACAACAAAAGTCAACACAACTGAGGCCCAAACGTTGGCGCCGACCACGCTCTCGAAGCGCAAACTCATCCGATAGTTTCCGGTGTGGATCGAGGTTCCGAGGCGACTCCCAAGGGCCCCAAAGATGTTGCCGCGTAGAGCTATCGCCGCTGGCACGAGCAAAAGCAGACCGGGAAGTTCTTCGAGGCGTTCTTTGCCGTGGCCAAGAACGAGACCTGCACCAACGGTGGCAATGGCCAGAATCGAAAGGGCAAGGAGCGATTGACTCAGACCCCGTTTGTCCGGTCCCAGCAGCCGACGGAACACCTGACGAACAAACGCGACAGGACCGACGGTGATGCGACGTCGGGAGGAGGCGGCCATAGAACCTCTAGTCTCGCCGATAGATCGCCCCCTGCCGGTCAATACTTACGAAACTGCGCCGGATTAGCGAAAATCACGCGACCGGGGTGCGCCCGCAATAGGAAGAAGCTCAAGGTGCTCGGCAATCACATTGACCACACCCTCGTTTCGTTCAAGGCGGCCGCGAACCAAAACAGCTGGAGCGGTCTCGGCCACCTCAGCGAAGCGCTTCCAACAACCTTTGGACACGATGACGTTGATGAGTCCGAACTCATCTTCAAGGTTCAAAAATGTGGTGCCCCCAGCAGTAGCGGGGCGTTGTCGATGAGTAATGATGCCCCCGACCAATACCTTTCCGCTGAGCGGATGGGTCAACAGTTCATCCGATGGCACAACCCCGCGCTTACGCAAATCGGCTCGTAAGAACTTTGTTGGGTGCCCATCAGGAGCGACACCGGAAGCCCACAAGTCGGCAAGGGCCAATTCTTGATCCGACATGCCCGGCAGTTGCGGTGCATGGACCCCAGTAACAATTCCGGGCAATCGGTCATTGTGCACCTGCGACATTGCCCCTGCCGCCCACAAAGCAGTCCGACGATCAATCCCAAAACAATCAAAGGTTCCAGCCGTTGCTAAAGCTTCGAGTACTTTACGCGAGAGACCAACACGACGACGGAGATCTTCGATCGAAACATAAGGCTGACCAGCAACAATCAAGGCAGCAACGCCATCACCGACATTGCGCACCGATGACAACCCCAGTCGAACTTCCGGACATTGCTTAGATCCAATGATGGCCGAATCAGCCGCCGACAAGTTGAGGTCGGGGGTATGCACTTTCACTCCGTGGCGGCGGGCATCTTGGGCCAAGGTGTGCACGCTATAAAAACCCATAGGTTGGGCGTTTATTAGAGCCGCACAGAACGCGGCCGGATAGTGCCACTTGATCCACGCACTGGCATAAACCAGATAAGCAAAACTCACCGAGTGGCTCTCGGGAAAACCGAAGTTGGCGAACGCGGCCAACTTCTCCCACACCTGAACCGCAAGATCGCCGGTGAGTCCCCGTTCGGCCATACCCACAAAGAATCGTTCACGAAGCATGTCCATACGTTCAGCGCTGCGCTTTGACCCCATTGCCTGACGAAGTTCGTCTGCTTCGGCTGCACTAAATCCCGCCACATCAATCGCCATCTGCATCAGTTGTTCCTGAAACAAGGGAATACCCAGGGTCTTGGCCAGGGAACGTTCCAGCAACGGGTGAAGAAAAGTCACTGGTTCTTCGCCGTTGCGACGACGAATGTAGGGGTGTACCGATCCGCCTTGAATCGGCCCAGGACGGATAAGAGCGACTTCGACGACTAGGTCATAGAACGTACGCGGTCGCAATCTTGGCAGCGTGGCCATCTGAGCCCGAGACTCAACCTGAAACACCCCAATCGAATCGGCCTCACACAACATGTCGTAAACAGCATCGTCCTGAGGGATCGTGGCCAGATCTACGGAAACACCGTGGTGTTCGGCCACCAAGTCAAAAGCTCCATGCAGTGCCGTGAGCATTCCCAAACCAAGCAAATCGAATTTCACCAAGCCGGTGGCAGCACAATCTTCCTTATCCCACTGCAACACAGTGCGATCGGCTTTGGTGGCCCATTCAACCGGGCAAACTTCGATCACCGGACGATCGCAAATAACCATGCCCCCTGAATGCACGCCTAGGTGTCGGGGGAAGTTGGCAATTTCATCTTCAAGTGCCTCGGTTGCCTCATGTGTTTCGGCCGCGTCACCTAATGCCTTCGCAATATCGCGCCGACTTGATCGGGTGCGGTAGGTAATGACATTGGCC
>CAXMUI010000166.1:0-2055 GCA_964196475.1 uncultured Acidimicrobiia bacterium | reverse complement strand
GGTTAATGCGGCCCCGGTCATATAGGACCCCAGTTCGCGAGAGGTGACCTTGGCCGGGTCGAGTTCTGCTACCAGGTCACCGTGATAGATGACTTGCAAGGTGTCCGAGAGGCCAATGAGTTCGTCGAGGTCGGCAGAAATAAGGAGCACGGCGAGGCCGGCCGCCTGGGCATTGCGTATGTCATCCCACACCTCGGCTTGTGCGCCGACATCGATACCACGAGTCGGGTGTGCGGCAATAAGCAGTTTGGGATGCGCAGTCATCTCGCGCCCAATTATCAGCTTCTGCTGGTTTCCGCCGGACAAGGCATGAGCGGAGACGTCGACCGACGGGGTACGCACATCGAAGTCGACCCGGATGGTTTCGGTCTGTTCGTGGGCGCCGGCGTTGTCGATCCAAATGCCTTTTGAGTACGGCGCTTTGGTTTGGTGACCCAACGCCGCGTTTTCCCACAGCGGTGAGGACAGTAGTAATCCTTCGACGTGTCGATCTTGCGGCACGTAACCAATGCCAGCTTCGCGACGCTTACGGACGTTCCATCCGTCGATTGATTCGCCATTGAGGGCAATCGTTCCCGATGCAGCAACGTGCGTGCCGATGATGGCGTCTACGAGTTCGGATTGTCCATTGCCTTCGACCCCCGCAATACCAACAATTTCGCCGGCATGAATGGTGAGACTCACATTGTTTAGCGAAGGTCGGTTATTCTCGTCGATCACAGTGAGGTTGACGAGGTCGAGCACGACACGATCGGTGACCGTGGACTCGCGTGTGTCAGGAGTGGGTAGTTCGGAACCAATCATCAACTCGGCGAGTTCGTGGGCCGTGACCGACTCGGCCGGAACCGTCTTAATGGTCTTGCCGCGGCGGATTACCGTGATCGAGTCGGAGATTTCGAGAACCTCTTGCAATTTATGGTCGATGAAGATGATCGTCTTGCCCTGTGCCTTGAGTTCGCGCAGGCTTCGAAAAAGTTCGTCGACCTCGTCAGGTACCAGTACAGCGGTTGGTTCGTCGAGGATCAATACATTGGCCCCACGAAACAAAACTTTGATGATCTCAACACGCTGGCGTTCGCCGACTTCGAGATTTTCTACGAGGGTATCGGGGTCTACATCGAGCCCATAGGCGGCACTTAGCTCGGTTAGTTTGGTGCGGGCGGCATCGAAATCGATCAGCTTGCCACCGGGTTCGGCCCCGAGGATGACGTTCTCAAGCACGGTGAGTTGGTCGGCCAGCATGAAATGCTGGTGCACCATGCCGATGCCTCTATCGATGGCGTCGCTCGGTGAGTCGAAGTTTACGAGATCGCCGTGAACATGCATAGTGCCTTCATCGGCTGGCTGCATGCCATAGAGAATCTTCATCAGCGTGGATTTGCCTGCGCCGTTCTCTCCACAAATGGCGTGGATCTCACCATCGGCAACCCGCAACATGATGTTGTCGTTGGCAATTACGCCAGGAAACCGCTTCGTGATGCCATCAAGAACTACTGCGTCTGTTGTCATAAAAAGGTGGGCGCCGAAGTCGTCGGAAAAATACCAGTGGCGCAGACCTGGACATTAGCCCGGATCTGCGCCACAAGGCACAACAAATTTATTGAATTGCTACCGAATGGTTACGGAGTAGTTGGTACGACAATGGCGCCGGAGATGATGTCGGCCTTCGCGGCGTCACGAACACCAACGATATCGTCGATGAATCCACCGGATGTGGCATAATCCACACCGCCGACCGAAAGGTCGAAGATGGTGAAGCCGCCGACAAAGGTACCTGCAGCCTGAGCTTCGATGATGCTCTGTACAGCTACGTCGACACGCTTAAGCATCGAGGTAAGAATGTACGGCTGAACCGAAGCATCGGCGGTGAGGTACTGATCAGAGTCAACACCGATGGCCCACACATGGGTGCCAGCTTCGGAGGTTTCCTTGGCGGCTTCAAACAAGCCACCGCCGGAACCACCAGCAGCATGGTAAATCACGTCGGCACCACCGGCGTACATCGAGTTGGCGATTTCCTTGGCTGAGCCAGGATCGCCGAAGCCCGCGAAATCG
>CAXMUI010000165.1:0-19009 GCA_964196475.1 uncultured Acidimicrobiia bacterium | reverse complement strand
TCGCCTGGGCTGTGGCCGCTCGAGTGATGTCCAACACGATCGTGTTGGCCAAAGACCAACAAGCCGTTGGCATTGGTGCCGGTCAACAGAATCGACGTGACGCTGGCCTGATTGCTGCGGAAAAGGCGGCCGGGCGTGCTGCCGGGGGAGCATGTGCGAGCGATGCGTTCTTCCCGTTCCGCGACGGTCTCGATGCTGCCATTGATGCCGGATGCACAGCGGTGATCCAGCCGGGCGGGTCAATCCGCGACCAAGAAGTCATCGATGCCGCCAATGAGGCGGGGATCACCATGGTGTTCACCAGCGAGCGTCACTTCCGCCACTAAGAAGCACCGGCGTCACCAGCAAGAGTGCCCACCCGGACCGCGGGTCCCCACCCCAAATCATCGTTCTCGGAGTGTGAGGGCTGCGTCCCGCAGCCCTCACACTCCGAGAACGAGATGGGTGGAGGTGTGGTGGGGTTTGGGTGGGGGTTGACACCGCTTAGACGGTCAATGATGACTGCGGTGCTGGCTTGACGGTGGCATGATGGCAGGGTGACTGCAATCAAGCTGGATGGCGAAAAACTAGCGGGCGAACTCAAGGACGAACTTCGGGTTCGCATTGACGGACTGAAAGCCAGGGGGGTTACCCCCGGTTTGGGGACGCTTCTGGTCGGCGACGACGGACCCTCTGCCAACTACGTCGCTATGAAACACCGAGACTGTGAAGCCTTGGGTATGACTAGTCGTCAGGTCACGCTGCCGGCGGACACGAATCAGGCTGAGATTGATGCTGTGGTCGATGATTTCAACGCCGACCCCAATGTGCACGCCTACATCATTCAGTATCCGTTTCCTCGAGGGCTCGACTACGAAGCGGCATTGCTTCGCGTCCATCCAGCCAAGGATGCTGATGGATTGCATCCTGTCAATCTCGGCAAACTCGTGCAGGGCATAGATGCGCCGGTGGCCTGTACCCCAGCGGGTATTCAGCTCATGCTCGAACGCTACGACGTACCTATCGTGGGAAAACATGTGGTAATTGTTGGACGAGGACTCACTATTGGTCGCCCGCTTGCCAATCTCCTCACCCTCAAGCGACCAAACGCAAATGCGGCGGTCACTGTTGTGCACACGGGCGTAGCTGATATTGGCCTGTACACCCGGACCGCCGACATCATCGTTGCTGCAGCAGGCTCACCCCGTTTCATTACCCCCGACATGGTCAAGCCGGGTGCTGCGGTCGTTGCTGCTGGTGTCTCTTTTGAGGGTAAGAAGCTTGTTAGCGACGTCCATGACGACGTGGCCGAGATCGCGGGTTGGCTGTCGCCCCGAATCGGAGGCGTAGGCCCAATGACCCGAGCCCTGCTGTTGTCCAACACGGTCGACGCCGCTGAGCGCACATTGAACTAACTCGATCTCGCGAAACGAGGTTGAAAACTGTTCGTGGTGCGAGCCTGACTTCGCTAGTTGAACGTATCAATGATGTTGTTGAGGGTTTGGCTGGGGCGCATAGCTGCTGCAACCAATTCGGGGTCTGGCTGGTAGTAGCCGCCGAGGTGGTTGGGCCGGCCTTGCACGGCGATCAACTCGTCGCTAATAGTTGCTTCGTTGTCGCTCAACGCGGCAGCGAGCGGAGCGAACTTGGCGGCTAGGGCCGCATCGTTGGTCTGTGTTGCCAGGGCTCTGGCCCAGTACAACGCCAAGTAGAAATGACTTCCCCGATTGTCGATCTTGCCGAGGCGCCGAGCCGGGGATTTGTTTTCCTCGAGCAATGTGCTGGTGGCAATGTCGAGCGTCTCACCCAAAAGGCGCGCCATCGCATTGTCGTTTACCTCGGCGTAGTGGTCGAACGAAACGGCCAATGCCAAGAATTCGCCCAAAGAATCCCAGCGAAGGTAGTTTTCTTGTTCGAATTGCTGCACGTGCTTGGGAGCGGACCCACCCGCGCCCGTCTCGAACAGTCCACCGCCGTTCATAAGCGGAACGATTGAGAGCATCTTGGCGCTGGTTCCCACTTCGAGAATTGGAAACAGGTCGGTGTTGTAATCGCGTAGAACATTGCCGGTAACTGAAATGGTGTCGAGTCCCTGGCGAATGCGATCGAGAGAGAACTTCGTGGCTTCAACCGGCGACATGATGGCGATCTCTAAGCCGTCGGTGTCGTGATCGGCTAAGTATTCCTCGACCTTGGCCATCATCTGACAGTCATGCCCACGTTCGGGGTCTAGCCAAAAAACGGCCGGATCTCCCGTGGCGCGAGCACGACTAACCGCAAGCTTCACCCAATCTTGGATGGGTAGGTCACGGGCATTGCACATACGCCAAATGTCGCCCGGCTGTACGTTGGCCTCGAAGATGACTTCGTCGGTTTGGTTGACAACACGAACGGAACCGGAGACAGGGATTTCGAATGTCTTGGGGTGCGAACCGTATTCTTCTGCCTTTTGGGCCATGAGTCCGACGTTGGAGACCGAACCCATGGTGACCGGGTCATACGCACCATTAGCGATGCAGTCTTCGATGGTGGCCTGGAAGACACCGGCATAACTGGAATCGGGGATTACGGCCTTTACGTCTTGGAGTTGACCGTTCTTGTTCCACATTTGACCTGACGACCGAATCATCGCGGGCATGGAGGCGTCGACGATTACATCGCTTGGGACATGCAGGTTGGTGATCCCCTTGTCGGAGTTGACCATGGCGATGTCGGGGCCCGCGGCATACGTGGCCGCGATATCGGCTTCGATCGCCTGGCGGCTGGCGTCGGGTAAAGCGGCTATTGCATTGAGAACGTTGCCGAAGCCGTTATTGGCATCGGCATTCACATCGGCTAACGCGGCATTGTGCGCAGCAAAAACATCGGCGAAATAAGCTCGGACAGCGTGCCCGAACATGATCGGGTCGGAGATCTTCATCATTGTGGCTTTGAGGTGCAGGGAGAACAAGATGTCCTGCTCCCTGGCATCGATGATTTGCTCGGCCAGAAAAGCATCGAGATGGCTGGCGCTCATGAACGTGGCATCAACAATTTCGCCTGCCAAGACGGGGACAGCTGCTTTCAACACCTGAGTGCCGTCTTTAGTGACGAGTTCGATGCGCAAGACATCGTCGTTGGCCATGGTGGTAGATCGTTCGTTGGCCTTGAAGTCGTTGCCGCTCATGGTGGCCACGTGCGTCTTGGAATCCGGTGACCAGGCACCCATTGAATGGGGATTGGCTCGGGCGTAGGCCTTGACTGGCTTGGGCGCTCGCCGGTCGGAATTTCCCTCGCGTAAGACCGGATTTACCGCACTGCCGCGCACTGCGTCGTAGCGAGCGTTGACCTCGGTCTCGGCGGCAGTTTGGGGATCGCTGCTGTACTCAGGCAAGGCGTAGCCGTGGGCTTGTAGTTCGGAGATTGCTGCACCCAGTTGGGGGATCGAAGCACTGACATTGGGAAGTTTGATGATGTTGGCGTCGGGTTCAAGCACCATCTGGCCAAGTTCGGCCAGGGCATCGTCAATCCGCTGCTGCTCGGTGAGGTATTCGGAGAACACAGCCAAGATGCGAGCGGCGAGCGAAATGTCGCGCGTGTCTATTGAAACATCAGCGGCACCGGCAAAGGCCTGCACAATCGGAAGCAACGAATACGTTGCTAGCGCGGGGGCTTCGTCGGTGTGCGTGTAGATAATTGGGGAACGGGTGTCACTCATGAGAATTCGTATTCTAGTACGCTTAATAGCGTGAAAAATCTCTTGGTATCTTTGGGCGCGGTCGTATTCTTCATGTCTGCGTGTAGCACCAACGGGGAACTCATCATCGAACAGGCGGAGCCCGAACCCGAGGCCACCGCGGTGGTTGCGGAACCGGCGGAAGAAGCAACCGAAATTCCCACCGAGGCACCTACCGCAGAAGCAGCAATCGACGGCGATTACGGCTCCGATCCTGACCTCGATGCGCTTTACGATGCATGTGGGTCCGGCGACGGTACCGCCTGCAACCAGTTATATGCCCGCTCACCCATCGACAGCGAGTACGAGACGTACGGCGCGACCTGCGGCGGGGTTTTTGATTCTCCGGTTGCGAACTGCGTGCTTGATGACGACGGCGGTGGCGGAGACGGATTTGATGACAGCGGATTTTATGGTTCCGATCTCGATTTTGATGCACTCTTCGACCGGTGCGGTGGCGGTGATGGTCAGGCGTGTGATGACTTGTTCCTCGAGTCGCCAGTCGATTCTTTTTATGAGCTTTATGGTGCAGAGTGTGGAGGTCGATACCCCGATACGGACCTGTTCTGCGCTGAGATCTTTGATGGCACGGAGCAGTTGGACATCGATCTTGCGGCCGACTCCTATGGGGCCAACCTTGATCTAGATATTCTCTGGGATGAGTGCGGCGCCGGCAGTGCCAAAGCATGTGACGATCTTTGGACGGAGTCGCCAGCCGGCAGTGGTTATGAGACCTATGGCTACACCTGCGGAGGTCGCGACTTCAACGACGCTGCCTGTTCTGACATTTTGCTTTAGGGGTATTCGTTTGCTGACCGCTTCTGTGCGCAGCAGGCGTCGGCCACGGGTCGTGGCTCGGTAACCTCAATAGAGAGTTGGCCCAATGTTTGGACCCTTGAGGAGACAGTCATGAGCAAGGCCCCTGTACGTGTCGTAGTAACCGGTGCTGCCGGTCAAATTGGCTATGCCCTTTTGTTTCGTATTGCCAGTGGTCAAATGCTGGGTGCCGATCAGCCAGTAATCCTGCAAATGCTCGAAATCACGCCCGCCCTTGGAGCCCTTGATGGCGTTCACATGGAACTTGACGACTGCGCGTTTCCACTCCTGCACAGCGTTGTCAAGACCGACGATGCCAACGTTGCTTTCCAAGACACCGACTACGCCCTTCTGGTGGGCGCTATGCCTCGTCGCGACGGTATGGAACGTGCCGATCTTCTCGAAGCAAACGGCGGCATCTTTGGTCCCCAGGGTGCGGCGATCAACGCGAACGCCAGCCGGGACATCAAAGTCCTCGTCGTTGGTAACCCGGCCAACACCAACTCCCTTATTGCTCAAGCTTCCGCTCCCGACATTAACCGTCGCCAGTTCACCGCTATGACCCGCCTTGATCACAACCGTGCTTCTGCTCAGGTTGCCCAAAAGCTGGGGGCCTCGGTGGCCGACGTCACCAAGATGACAATCTGGGGCAATCACTCCGCTACCCAGTACCCCGACCTCTTTCATGCCGAGGTCAACGGTCGAAACGCTGCTGATGCAGTTAACGACCAAGCATGGCTCGAAGATGACTTCATCCCCACGGTACAAAAGCGTGGTGCGGCAATCATTAAGGCTCGCGGTGCTTCATCAGCGGCATCGGCTGCCAACGCTGCTATCGATCACATGCACGACTGGTCCCTAGGCACTCCTGAAGGCGATTGGATCAGCATGGCTGTTCCTTCCGATGGCAGTTATGGCGTCCCTGAAGGAATTATTTCCTCATTCCCTGTTACCTGCGCCGATGGCGACTACTCGATTGTGCAAGGTCTGGACCTCAACGATTTCAGTCGTACCAAGATCGATGCGTCGGCGGCCGAACTTGTTGCCGAGCGCGACACCGTTAGCGGTCTGGGTCTGATCTAGCCGTTTGTCTCGGGGCGGAAGTCCTCGAGATCTTCGATGGTCTTGGGCCAATCGTCTTTTAATAGTCTGCTGAGCGATCGGTCGGCCAGTATTTTGCCGTCGGTTTGGCAGGTTGGGCAGTAATTCACTTCGTTTGACGCGTAACGAATTCGCTGAACTTCGGTGCCACAAACCGAGCATGGTTGGCGAAATTTGCCATGAACCACCATGTCAGGTCGGAAGGCGGTGACTTTCTTGGGCCAGCCATCGTTCTCGGCGGCCTCGTCGCGTAAACGATCGAGCCACAGTGTTAGCGTTGAAACGGTGGCCTCGTAAAGTCGAGTTAATTCTGGGGTGTCCAGTTGTTGGCTACGCCGGACCGGCGACAATCGGGCCTCAAGCAATATTTCGTCAGAGAAAGCGTTGCCGATCCCGCTAAAGATCTGTGGATCGGTGAGCGCTCGCTTCAGGGTCCGGTTTCGCGCTGTTACCTGTGTGGTAAAGGCGTCGCGCGTTATTTCCAGGGGTTCGATACCTGACCGCTGATGGTCGCCCAACATGGCTGTTTCGCCGTTGTAAACCCAAATGGAGGCGCGACGCTTCGTGGCCGCTTCGGTTAGAAGCAACGCACAATCGCCGAATCGTAGTGCGGCAAGGCCGACCTTGGCCGGAATCTTGGCGTCGACGGCAATCCACTTAAATCGGCCACCCACCATGAGGTGGATAACCAAGAACAGGTCTCCCTCGAACGTAAAAACGACCCGCTTGCCAAGGCGTTGAACTCCGACAACCTTCTTTCCGTGAAGGGCCGCCGTCGGAGGGTCGTAGGTTTTGAGGACCGCTATACCTCGCACATCAAGCGTGGTGAGTGACTTGCCGATGAGCCGCGCGCGGAGCGCTTCGACGTAGACGACGATGTCGGGAAGCTCAGGCATTGTCCAGTTTTGCGATGACACTCTCGATGGCTTCGAGCGTGCCTCGGTGCTCTACGAGGGCGGCAACATCTCCACTGGCAGTTACCTGCCCCAGAAGGATTGCTTCACCCGGAGCAAGATCGCCGGACCGGATGGCCTGAGCCGTCGCGGCACTTTGGTGAAAGGTGACCATTGCTTTGGGGTGGGTACCAAGTGCGACTGAGGCGCCGTGATTGTCGACGGTAATGGTGTAGTCGAAGCTGGGTTCGTCGTTGCCGCACTTGACGACATGGGAAATTGTTAGCAGTTCACCAGTGATTGGGACGGAGCGTAATGCAGCGTCGAAAGCGTTAATCCAATCGGAGGTCAACCATGTGCTCATAGCAGCAAGTCTATGACTGTTTGCGGGGAGCAGTTTCTGAGGGAGTGGCCAGATGGGCAATACCGAGTACCGCGAGAAAGGCCCCTACAGCAAGAATCAGCGGTAATCCCACCGGCTCACCATCGGCTGGCCAGGACAAACCTGTGCCGCGAAACGCTTCAGTTTCGTCGTCGCTAATGAGTCCCACACCTTGTGGCCATGGCCAGAGCACCCGGATCGATCCGATCATCAGCCCGATAAGTGCAGCCAGAGTGAGGTCTCGGAACTTTTTGAGCAAGTTGTTAAGCAGATTCGAGAAGACCGCCAAACCAACCACGATTCCCACGAGGAACACGAGTAATTTTCCGAATTCTCGATCGTGCACCGCGGCGAGTGCCGGTGCGTACATTCCCATCATCAGGAGGAGAAATGAACCCGAGATTCCAGGCAAGATCATGGCGCAGATAGCGATAGCCCCGGCGATGATCCAGGCCCAAAGTGGTGGATCGGTAAGGGGCCCCTTCTGGAATCCCAACAACCAGAACGCAATTACCGCCACTCCCATGGCTGCCGTAACCGTGGACATTGACCAACCGCTGACAAGGTCACTAGCCAACACAATTGAGGCCAAAACTAGCCCAAGGAAAAGGCCAGCCATTGCTTCTGGGTGATCGATCAGCAGTTCCTCAATGAGGGAGGAGAGGGCGGCGATGGCAACGAGCATCCCACCGAGCAACGGGAGGAGAAAGCTCCAGTTGAGTTTCTTGACTGAAGTGATGAATCCGCTGAAGTCGCCTCGGGCTAATCGGGGAAGCGTGTGGGCTGCTGCGGTGATACTGGCAATGAGTTCGTCGTAGATCCCGGTGATCAAGGCAATCGTGCCACCTGACACACCAGGAACGATGTCAGCTGCCCCCATGAGGAAACCGCGCAACGTAGTGGTGGCGAGTGATCGCGGTCGTAAAGGGGTCACGCGGCTCAGAGTAGAGCGAGTGCGGCACACTTAGGGTGACCCGTTGCAAGGAATGGAACACAATGTCTACCCCTCAACTCGATCACCGGGCGGTTCCTGCAGCCGACGGGACGATTTTGTCCACCTCAGGCCACCTGGTTCCGAATAGTCGGGGGGCGGTTCTCTTGATTTCCGGAGCGGACACTCCAGCCAACCAGTGGTCGGCGGAGCTCTTAAACTTGTTGGTGTCGCAAGGTTTTTCGTGGGTGCGTTTCGATCACCGCGATGTAGGGGCCACGGGCAAATCGGTGGAGCGTTACGACCTCAACACGATGGCTACCGATGTGGCGGCCATCGCTCACTTGTGGGGCTTTGAGCAGATGCACATGATCGGATCCTCAATGGGAGCAATGGTGGGTCAGCTAGTAGCGATCAACTATCCCGAGTTAGTACAAACGTTAACGTTGTTTCACACGTCGCCCGGAGTCAAAGCCGGGTGCACGCCTGCTTCGCCGCTTTACCTTGAGGCGCTCACCGAGTTGGTGTTCTCGGATAAAACTGAGGCAGAGATTGCCGAAGCAGCAACACAGTTGCTCACCGGCACCCGCTATGAATCTGCTCCCGTTCAACTACCGGAAGCAACGGCCACTACACGTCACGGCCTAGCCGTCGAGACAACCGCCCCATGGCATGATCGTCTTGGTGAGGTAGCTGTACCGAGCCTGATCGTCCATGGATCAGCCGACCCACTCTTCGGACCTGATCACGGAAGATTCTTGGCCGACAATCTTCCCAATAGCACGTTGGTCGAACTCGATGGATTGGGCCACGAAGCACCCGATGCGCTATTCGTCGAGATAGCTGTCATTTTAGTCGCTCATCTCGGTTCGTAACCTCTTACAGTGCGCAGTAGTCTCAAACCCATGGGGATGCAGGTTGTCGTACTTGGTGGCGGATCTTGGGGCACTACGGTGGCTCATCTGGCGGCGCACAATGCCGAGACTACGCTTTGGTGCCGCGACGATGCCGTAGCGCAGAACATCAATGACAATTGCTGTAATCACCGATATCTCGATGGGTACGAGTTGCACCCGTCACTGCAAGCGACTTCTAATCTTGAAGCTGCGGTAACAAAGGCCGATCTCCTTGTCGTAGGAGTTCCCTCATCGGCGTTCCGCGAAACGCTTAGCTTGTCTGCTGCATTCTTACGGCCTTGGGTTCCTGTGGTGAGTCTGACGAAAGGGCTCGAGCAGGGCACCGCAATGCGGATGTCCGAGATCATAAACGAAGAGCTTCCCGGTCACCCAGCTGGAGCGCTGACAGGTCCGAACTTGGCCAAGGAAATTTTGGCTGGCTCTGCCGCCGCGTCCGTTGTTGCTATGGCAGATAAAGAGATCGCCGAGACACTTCAGCGCATATTTACGACGGACAATTTTCGGGTGTATACCAACAGCGACGTCGTGGGCTGCGAACTTGGTGGTGCACTCAAGAACGTCATAGCGGTTGCCACTGGCATGGCTGATGGTCTCGGTACCGGTGACAACACAAGAGCCGCAGTCATCACCCGCGGCCTAGCGGAACTCACCCGCTTAGGGGTCGCCATGGGTGGTGATCCCATCACCTTCGCGGGTCTCGCCGGCATGGGTGACCTGGTGGCCACTTGTATTAGCGATCAAAGCCGGAACCGATTTGTGGGTGAGCGACTCGGGCAGGGAATGAAGGTCGATGAGGTCATTGCCGAAATGAATCAGGTTGCCGAAGGAATCAAGACCGTGCGGGTCGTGCATCAACTAGCCGAGGCCTACGGTGTGGACATGCCAATTACCTCTGAGGTTTACGCAGTCGTGGCCGAAGGCCGCACAGCTAGTGAGGCATATCGGGGTCTGCTCGGTCGCCGTATTACCACTGAGCAAGCTGGCTCGTGAACCTGGACCAATCGTCCACATCGTCATCGTTTGTTCCGCTAGGCGTGGTTGGCGCAGTTGAACTTGTGGTGGTTGACGGGGCTGGAGCGTTAACCCCGGGCCATGGCGAATGGACCCTCGAGTGGTGGATTCGATCTGAGGACCGTTGGCATGTTCCCTCCACCGAGGCATCGACACGGCAAGAATTCTCCGAAGGTGGTTCGGCTATAGCCACTCGGCTACGAGTTCCCTCCGGCACGGTTACCGCAACCACGTGGATGGGAGTCGCCGCCTCGGGCCCTATGGCGGTCACCGACATCCACAATGACTCAGCGGTTCCGGTGGCGGTCGCATTGGTCCTGCGGCAGTCAGGAAAACAACCCATTACCGTTCGAACAAACACCATGACGGTTGATGATTGTGATGTAGTGCATTTCGATCGCGATGTCGCGCAAATTATTGGGCCATCTGACCACGAAACAGTGGCTGAGGCGGTTGTTGAAGAGGCAGCGGTAACTGCGCAAGACGACGGAACATCGGTCGCAGTTGTTTTTCCCATCGCCCACCGCACCACATTCTCTTTTGTGATCGGCGCATCTGATCAACCGGTCCAGGCCGAGAGCGTCACTGACCTGGCGGCAATCGAACGTGGTTGGGCCACGCATCTTGAACGTACAACACTGTTTTCCACCGGCGATCCCGAGACCGACACACGACTCATGCGAGCCCGTCGACGGCTTATGTTTGCCACTGCTCAGACACCCGGTGAAGCCCAGCGGTCAAAGGATTTAGCGTTAATCGTTCGGGCATTGCTCGAAAGTGGTTTGACCGCCGAAGGCGAAGAACTGACCGCGAAACTCCACAGCGAACCGGTGTTGTCTTCACCCCTCGATGCTGCAGCTTTCTTGGTGGCTGCTGCTGGGTGTGTTCGAATGGGAGAAGTCCCTCCGCCGGACGAAACCATCATCGCAAACTCCGTCGCGGTGATTGATCGGGCAACCCGACGGCCCCGTCGTCGTGGAGCGGACGAACAAGGCCTTGTCTTATCACCTAGCGGGGACGGTGCTGCAGTTAGCTCGTTGTGGGCCATCGCTGGTCTCCGTAGCGCGGCAGTATTGTTGGTTGCCCATGAGCAATCCGATGCCGCTGACCATGTGAACCAACTTGCTCGTCGGTTGCATGAGCTCCTCGAACAATATGATCCCGAAGTGCTGGTCGGTGCGACAGCGGCCATGCTCGATTTGACTGATTACGCAACGATCGTCGATGTTCCCACCTCTTGTGTGACCGCGCTCGATGCGGCCGCGATTGTGTTGTTGACGCATCGACGATTTGTTCGAACAGGTACGTGGGGAACCGCCATAGCGCAGGCTGCTGAGGCCCAGATCCCAGGAAAGAATTGGGAGATCTATGAGCTACCCACTATGGCTGGATCGGCCTCGGTTGCGCTGAGATGGCACGGCGAAAATCCCGCGCTGCTCTGGGAAGTTAATGGCGAATCTCGCACCCTCATCTGCGAGGGGTTTGGCGACGAATGGTCGACTCGGGAACACTCGGGTGAGACGCTCCTTGGCCCAGCACGTTTGCTCAACTGACCGAAGCTAGGTAAGCACGACACCGTCGTGATTTCTCGGTCAACGACCACGATTGCTAGATGGCCACGATTGCTAGATGGAGGCCGTCGGGCCGATAGTTGGAATTATCTCATATCTATCTACAAATCCTCTTAACTCCTTTTGGTGAGGGCCGATAGTTACCGGGATTCCACCTGAGCAATTAAACCCTTGCTCACCCAAGATCGAGAGCGAAATTCTCATGAGTAAACGAATTCTCACCTATGTCGGCGCAGCACTCCTTGCTGGTGTTGGTGCCGCATTGCTGTTCTTCTCCCTTAGCGGCGGTGACGACACCGCCCCACCGGCAGTGGCAGCGACAGGGGACGAAACGTCGATTGTCGCTACCGACGATGTTGTGTCCGAAGATGTAGCGGACACCGCCGACGAGGTTGATGAGATCGTTGACTCTCGATTCGCAGGAACCGGCCTGGCTGAGCGGGTAGAGGTTCCAGAAGAATTCCTAGAGATGACGTTCGCTCTAGATACGGAGCGTGCCGCCGGAGGACAGTTACGGGCTGGCGACACCGTAGGAGTCTTCTATTCTGCTCAAATCGAATTGGTGTCCCTGGAGACAGTAGTCGAGGCCACCGACTTGATCTTGCACAAGATTCTCGTGACGAACATCCAAGAGGACGATCCAGAAGCCCTAGACCTAGGAACCATTGAACGCAATCCCCGTTCGCCGTCTGGTCAAATCTTAGTAACGGTGGCCCTGTCCGCCAATGACGCCGAGGCGCTGATTTTTGCGCTTGAGTTTGGTCGGATCTGGTTGGCTTACGAACCCGCAACCGCCGGCGAAACCTCGCCTGGTATTGAAACCACCGACACCATTATGGATGCGGCGGGCTTCCTCGAACTCACCGACCGTATGGGCGCAGCACTAGATGCTGCTGATGCTCGCGACAGCAACTTAGAAGTAGGACAGTAATCGTGGCGTTTGGACGTAAGAAAAATACCGTCATCTTGGAGACCATTGAAGATGCGCTAACCAACGACAGCGATTCTGTTGCGGTAGCCGTCGACGAAAGCGATGCATTCGCTATGAACGATGCCACCGCCGAAGTAGTTGAGCAAGACCACACAAGCGGAGCTCAGTCGGTTGAGGGCGAAGAAGTTGTGGTCGAAGAAACCGACACATCTGCATTCGATGACACCGACGCATCCGATGGCGATGAGACCGTGGACTTTGCAACGCTTCCTGCGCTGATCGACCAAGGGCCGTTGGCCGAGGATTTGGTGTCATTGAAAGTACGAGCACGGCAGGAACTCTCACAACGAATGGGTGCCAAGCTCTATGAACGTGACCTCGACGAGGAGCAACTCGAAACACTCATTATTGAAGAGCTTGCCCATTTCCTTGTCGACGAAGAAATCGAACTTGCCGAGTGGGAACAAAACCGTCTGTGTGAAGAACTCATCAACGATGTGTTGCACAACGGTCCAATTCAAGCTCTTCTGGATGACCCAAGCGTTACCGAAGTAATGGTCAACAGTGTGGATTCGATTTATATCGAACGGGGGGGCCGACTGTTTCTTAGCGACGTCAACTTCGACAGCGAGGACCACCTCCGTCAGGTGATTGAACGGATCGCCGCTTCGATTGGGCGACGCATTGACGAGTCTTCGCCAATGGTGGATGCCCGTCTCGCTGATGGGTCTCGCGTGAACGCGATAATCCCGCCGCTTTCCGTCGACGGTCCCATGCTCACCATTCGTAAGTTTGGTGAAGACAAAATGACTATGGAAGATCTGCTCGAAATGGGCTCGATTAGCCAAGAAGTCGCCGCATTCCTGGGGGCATGTGTCCGAGGACGGATCAACATCTTGGTCAGTGGCGGTACCGGTTCCGGCAAAACCACCTTGCTCAATGTGCTCTCGTCTTTCATTCCCGCCACCGAACGCATTATCACTATCGAAGATGCAGTCGAGTTGCGGTTGCATCAACGCCATGTCATTCGGCTGGAATCACGTCCCCCCAATGTGGAGGGAAAAGGTGCGGTTGTGATCCGGGACCTTGTGCGAAATGCTCTGCGCATGCGCCCCGATCGCATTGTGGTCGGCGAGTGTCGTGGCGGAGAAACCCTCGACATGCTCCAGGCCATGAACACTGGTCACGACGGGTCGTTGTCTACGCTTCACGCCAACTCGCCTCGCGATGCGATGCGCCGGGTCGAAACTATGACCATGATGGCCGGCGTGGATCTGCCCCTGTCGGTGGTTCGTGAGCAGGCCAGTTCGGCCATTGAGATGATCGTCCAGGTTGCCCGATTGCGAGACGGATCTCGACGGGTTACGCACATAAGTGAAATTGTTGGCATGGAGGGTGACGTTGTCACACTAAATGACATCTTCGACTTCGACTTCGGCGCCGGAGTCGACTCCGCCGGGTGTTTCCGTGGAACCTTGCAGCCAACGGGAGTTCGCCCCTCATTCGTCGCAAAGTTGGAAGATCAAGGGATTTCGGTTCCGCCAGCCTTGTTTAGTCGCTATGAAGATCTCACCAGTTCGAAGCGGAGGTAACAATGTCGTTCCTTGCGGCCCTCGACTTTGGCGCAGCTTCGGTAGGTCGCGTCTTGCTGGCGGTCGGTGTTGGGTTGGCGCTGATGTTGCTCGTTCAACCGCCACCGGATCCAACAGAATTCATCACCGAGGAAGATCACGACGATAAGCCTGTGTTTGGGTTTGCCCCTGATCTTGCAAACGGGGTGCGCTTTGGTGCGCTTATTGCTGGGGTAGCTGGATTTCTTTATCGAGGACTCCCTGGTGGCTTGATTGCTGCGGCACTGGTCGTAGGTGGGTACGTCTTTTGGTTAAGTAAACGAGATGCCAAACGCCGCATGATGTTCGAGAACCAAATACCAGAATTACTACAGATGGTTTCGGGGAGTATGCGTTCTGCGACCAGTTTGTTACAGGCTTTGGAAGTAGTAAGTCGTGAAGCACCTCAACCAATGTCAGATGAAATAACTCGAGTGCTGCATGAGTCCCGGTTGGGTACCGATATTGGTGTTTCGCTCGATGCGCTTGGTGACCGCATGCAAAGTAAGGACTTCGGATGGGTCGTTGGGGCGATCGACATCCATCGCGATGTAGGCGGCGATCTAGCGGAAATCTTTGATCGTATTTCTGAGACCATCCGCAACCGCAACCGTGTCCGTGAACAAATGAAGGCACTGTCGGCTGAAGGAAAAATGTCGGGCTTGGTTTTGGGTCTGATGCCTCCGGGAGTGTTTTTCTTTCTTGGTGCCGTCAATCCGAGTTACATGGGCACGCTCACATCATCAACGGTCGGTTGGATTGCGTTGGGGAGTGCTGGTGGCCTCCTCATAGTCGGAATTTTGTGGTTGCAACGACTAGCAAGGTTTGATTTCTAATGACTGTTCTATTGGTCCTTATCGGCGTCGTCGCTATTGGTGCTGCATTCACGTTGATGTTGACCGCTCCGGACAATCGCGACGATGTGACTGTCACCGAAGGGTCGCCCGGCCCAGCAGTTTCGACACAACGTCCCGCCCGTAACATCCAAGATGTCATTCGTGATCTCGAGGCCGATGAGCAGGTCGACCTTGGGCCAAGTGCTTTGGCTCGTTATGGTCAAGCAATTTCGCCGCAATCGCGGATCAATCTTCTTGAGAGGCGAATTGTGCATGCCGCCGAAGGCTCGAACTACAGCCTGACTCAACTCTTCGAAGTGAAGTTCTTTGGTCTATTGCTCGGATTTGTCGGCGGGGCATACATGGTCTACCTCAACCCCAAGCCCATGAACTGGCTCATTGCGGGAGTGATCATGATCGTAGGTTTCATTGCCGTCGATGTAGTCATTGATTCCCGGGCACAGAAACGTCAGAAAGAAATTCAAGATGCCGTGCCAGACATGCTTGACCAGATGGTCATTAGTGTCGAATCCGGTCTCGGTCTCGAATCTGCGCTGACCCGAATTGCAAGTACGAACGACAACGCGTTGGCCGATGAACTCACCCGAACCCTCCGAGACATGCGCCTAGGTGCATCCCGTGGTGAAGCACTTCACGATCTTCTTGATCGGGTTGATGTCGCCGACCTTCGCTTGTTCATCCGAGCACTGATTCTGGCCGATCGCAGTGGTGTTCCGATCGCTAACGTCTGCCGTGTCCAGGCCTCCGAGGCTCGTGAGAAGCGTCGTGTACGAGCTGAAGAACAGGCCATGAAGTTGCCCGTGAAACTGATCTTCCCTCTCGTGTTATGCATCTTGCCAGCGTTGTTCATTGTGGTGCTTGGGCCCGCGGTAATTCAGATGAAGCAGAACGGTCTGATCTAGATGTCTGTTCACAAGAAACTCTCGTCACGGATGGGTGAACGGGGAGCAGTCGCCGTTGAGGCGGCAATAATTTTCCCACTCCTGGTGGTGTTGTTCTTCGGCACGCTCGAGTTCGGTCTGCTGTTTCGCAACAATCACAGCATTAGCGCTGCCAGCCGTTCTGGTGCCCGTGTTGCATCTGCTTTGCCTCGCGATGATGACTACCATTTGGCTGCTCGCGATGCGGTTACTGCCGCATTGGGCCGGGTTCCAGATGCAAATATTGACCAGTTAATTGTGTTCAAAGCTAATGGCAATCTGCGTGATGGAGACCCAACAACATGCCGCACGAGTGAGTGCTACAAATTTACCTGGGATGAGAATTCCGGAAGCTGGAACGACCCTCAAGGCGGATGGTCAGCGAGAGACCAGGAGGCCTGCGGTGGGTTAAACGACACTGATTATGTTGGAGTCTATGTAGAGGGTCATTATGACTGGGCTACTGGCTTATTTGGTTCCTCGAGGAAGCTCAGCGAGACGACGGTTATGCGCCTTGAGCCATTACCACTGAGTTCGACATGTCGCTAAATTTACTTCCCGAACGATCCAAAGAACGAGGCTTTGTTGCCGTATGGATGGGCCTCACTATGGTCCTTCTGGTGGCTTTTGCCGGCATGGCGGTCGACGTTGGTAACTGGCGACTAAACGAATCACGTCAACAAAACGCTGCGGATGCCGCAGCGTTGGGCGGCGTCGTATTGCTCAACAGCAGCACCCAGGACGCAAATTCTGTGGCGCTACAGATTGCTGATGAGCATGGTTACGCACCGAGCGAAGTGTCGGTCCAGGTGGTGTCGGCTGGTCGTCTGCGGATCACGATAGACCGCGAACTCGACAACTATTTTCTGTCGGTAATAGGCCGCAACACCCAAGATATCTCAGCAACCGCGGTTGCTGAATACTCTCAAGCCGTCGAACTCGCCGGCGGCGGCAACAGTTTGGGCAACGTACCTCCGGACATTCGCGTCGATGACGATGGCGGTGACGATGGGGAATACCTGGGCTACTGGTTATTGGCTGCTGGTCCTGATGCAGGCAAAGCGAATGGCAGCAGATACGCAACCTTGACTTGTGAAGGCCCGGGGCGGGAAACAAGCTTTCGCTGTGATGGAAACCCTGTTCCGAACGAAGAATACGACAATGTGCAGTACTACGCGGTAACCAATTCGAGTGCTGGTCAAGCACTCGAATTTCAGGTTTATGACGGAATCTTTGCCAATACTGGCTACGACTGCAAAGACATAACCGCATTGAGTCGAAAAGAACGCCGCGATTTGAACATCAATGATGATCAATATGACGACAGCGACAACCAATGGTGTGCTGGTGACCAATCCCTGGGGAAAAACGTTACGACCAATGTCGTAACTACTTTCCAGTTCTTAGGCCCAGACAATACGCCGACCACCAATGGGGACAATCCTGAGGTGTGTCCTGAGGTGGAATTTGGTAGCTATGAAGATGTTGCTGTCTTTGACTACCTGAACCCTGATGGGGGTGGAAGTGAGTGGCAAGTGGAGGACGATGGGCGTGTGACGTTTGCGGAGTCATTCCACCGATGGTTTACCGCTTGTGAAGTCGATTCGCCCGTAGCGGGAACTTATCTGATGGCGGTGCGCACCTCAGGTGCATCGGGCCATAACCGCTATTCTGTTCGCGCTGGTTCTGGCGACCCTTTCGTTGGCCCAGGCGTCCAAGTGTCGGCTATTGGAAAAACTCCTATGTCGATCGAAGCGAGTACATTCTCGTTCGATATTGCCAAGATAGTCGCGCCACGCGATGGTCAAGAATTGCAAATCGACCTCTTCAACTTGGGTGTGAGCAAGGGCGGTACGTCGTTGGAGTTTGAGCGCACAGATGGGGCCAGGATCAGAAATTGTGTGTTTGAAGGTGAACAGATATGGAAGGGCCCCAAATTAAAGAAAAATGAGTGCGAATACTCCAATGTGAAGAAGACAAATGGCAAAGACGGGTACCCAATAACAGTGAGTATTCCGCTGAATGAGGGTTCGTGTAAAAATTCATCTGGATGTTGGATCCAAGTCGAAGTTAAGTACCCCAGAGGCCGGTTGAATGGAATGAACGATGTCACCATTTCGGCAAACCTCAACGGTGACTTTGTCCGGCTAGTCGAGTAACCATCTCGTCGTACGACGCTATGGTCGCTCCAGTGGCAGATGTACCTCAACTCCGTAAGACGCTGAAAAACAAAGCTCCTTCGTTGGCCTTTGAGCGGGCCCTTTGGGACGCTGGGGCCGACGTGGTCGTGGGCATCGACGAGGTTGGCCGTGGTGCATGGGCTGGCCCATTGACATTGGTAGCCGCGGTAGTGCCGCGCGACAAACGGGTAAACAAGATCCGCGACTCCAAGATGCTCAACGAACGCGAACGCGAGGCGATTTTTGATCGAGTGGCAGTGTGGTGTCGGGCCTGGTCCATAGGTGAGGCATCTGCGGCTGAGTGCGATCAGTTGGGCATGTCTGGCGCACAAAAATTGGCAGCACAACGCGCCCTTGACGGATTGGGATTACCGGTGGACGAGGTTCTGGTAGATGGCAACTGGGACTTTGTTGAACGAGGTAATACGCACACAATCGTCAAAGGTGATGCTAAATGTTTGTCTATTGCCGCGGCATCGATTTTGGCGAAGGTAACTCGAGATCGACAGATGCGGCTAGCAGGCGAGTCGATGCCCGGGTACGACTTCGAATTTAATAAGGGGTATCCGTGCCCGCGCCATCAAGCAGCATTACGTCTTATTGGGCCGTCGGCAATTCATCGGCGGAGTTGGTCATATATGGACAACCTGGCATGGACTGGGGTACCTCGCATACGACCCGCGACTGCCCAGGGTTCATTGTTCTAGAACGAGCTATGGCGCCGTAACGTGAAGGAATGACACATCGGTCGTTGGTCGGAAAATATGTGGGCCCGCTTGTGGGTTGGACGTTGTTTGTTTGGGTCACTCGAATCCGAAACATCTGGACCGACGAGGACCTTTCCACGGCGGCGCAGGTTGGGCGTACGTTATTGACCGGGATTTTTTTGGTGTTGGCGTTCGCTACAGCCGCAAGGATGTGGGGCGAACGTAACGGCGAAACCCGGACGGCAACAGTGTGGTTGGTATTCGCGTTCGCGGGCTGGTCGATCGTTTTTTGGCTTGTTCGTGCGGTTCAGATTGGGTTTGCCGATCATGATGTGGGCTTCAAGGTTGTGCACGCGGTGTTGGGAGTAGTTTCGATTGCTCTCAGCGTGCTTGCTGTTCGTCGACGCGGGTAAGCTCACTGTTGCTATGGGACAGCCAATTACCGTCGTACAAAAACCAAGTGCCGATCTAGGTCGCGTGCGCTTCGA
>CAXMUI010000164.1:0-8846 GCA_964196475.1 uncultured Acidimicrobiia bacterium | reverse complement strand
ACGCCCTTGAGCCCGAGCAGCATCGCACCACCGATGGCATCGGGGTTCATGTCGTTGTACATCGGCAGCAAAGCTGGCGTAAGCAGTTTGGCGCCTTCACGGGCTTCATCGGATGCATCAAAGGCCCCGAACAGCCCGTCGATAATCATCTTGGACACGCCCTCGGCGGTCTTCAGCGCCACATTGCCGGTGAAGCCATCGGTGACAATGACATCCACACTGGGGTCAAACAGATCGCGACCTTCGACGTTGCCGACAAAACGGGCCGAAACGGCTTGCTGCCATTCGGGTTGGTCAAGAACTTGGTAGGCCTCTTTAACCAACGGTGATCCCTTGCCAGCTTCTTCACCTATGGAAAGCAAGCCAACCTTGGGAGTTTCGACGCCAAAGCGAGCCCGTGCATAAATGGCGCCCATACGAGCAAATTGGCCCAACATGTCGGCGGTACACTCCGCGTTAGCACCAGCATCGAGCAAGATATTGGGGCGATCGCCGCCCAAAATTGGCAGGCCAGTAGCAATGGCTGGTCGGTGGTAACCCTTGATGCGGCCAATACGCAACAAGGCGCTTGCCATAGTGGCGCCGGTGTTTCCCGCGCCGACGAATGCACAGGCGTTACCGTCGCGCACCGCTTCGGCGGCCCGCACCATCGAAGCATCTTTCTTGGTGCGAACAGATTTGCCTGGATCGTCGTCCATGGCAATGATTTCGGACGCGGAGATAATTGCAATATCGGTGCGTCCACCTAACAAAGGTTCGATGACCGCAGGCGGACCGGCCAGCGCCACTGCAATACCTTTGTCGGCGGCTAAACAAGCCCCAGCAACAATGGCTTCGGGGGCATTGTCGCCCCCCATCGCATCAATAGCGACGGGCAAAGACACTAGTTAATCGACCTCAACAGCGGTACGGCCGGCGTAGTGACCACAGTTTCCACATACGTGATGTGGGCGCTTAGTGGCACTGCACTGTGGGCAGGTGCTACGACTAGAGCGAGAAAGCGTCCATGCGGAGGCACGACGGCTACGGCTCTTGGCCTTTGAGGTTTTCTTCTTTGGTACTGCCATAACAGTGAACTCCGAGATCAACATGGTTCAGGGGACACCCCGAACGAACCAGTAGATGCTATCGGACATGGCATCGAAACCAGACTTGGCCTATTCGTCGAAGGTCAATTCGGACAGTCCGGCCCATCTCGGGTCTGGCGTGGGTTCGGCCGCTTCTGCTTTGGCCTCTTCTTCAGTCTCGAGCAACACATGTGTGTCGCTATCGAGTTCTACGCCGCGGCAATCATCGCCGCAAAGAGGGGCAACCGGCAAAGCCAACAAAATGATCTCGCGCATAGCTGGTTCGAGATCGATGTGATCGTCATCGACCGGCCAGGTCTCGCCCTCGACGGGTGTTTCTTGGAAGACCTCAAACACGTCGGTTTCAATTGGAGTAAATACATCGCCCAAGCAACGACGACACTCGCTGCGCCACGTAGAGGTGAGCGAACCCTGCACCGTTACATCGTTCCGGGTTGCATCAACAGCAAGGTCCACAGTGACGTTGCCATCGGAAACTGCCGCAACGCCCAGGGTGAGGTCGCGCACCATGTGCTGACCATCCACAGCGGTTCGACCCATGAACTCGCGCCGCAAGCGCTTTAGATCGATAATCCAACCATCGTGGGGACTAGGGCGAGCCACAACAACTACCTATTGGGGTAAGGGTCGTGATGTTCTTGGTCGAAGAACCCGCCCGGGTCGGATACCTGGGGGTTAGGCATATCGCCAATTTGCTGTGGCACCTCGGCCGCCACATTGCCAAGAGGATTGCCCTGCAAGCGAGCGCGTCCTTGCTCGACAATTTGCTGGGTCTTATCAAGGATGATCTCGAAGCTGCCGAGTTTCTGATCGCAATAGTCCTCGACCTCTAACCGCATGCGGCGCGCTTCACTGTCGGCGGTCTCGACGATGTGCCGAGCACGGGTATCCGCCGCTTTCACGACTTCGGTCCGCTGCACCATGCGTTCTGAACGGGCGCGCGCCATATCAAGAATCTCCTCGCCTTCTCGACGAACCCGGGCCAAAAACTCTTCGCGTTCCTTCAACAGCCACCGGGCAGCGCGAAGCTCGTCAGGCATAGCCGCAAGCACCTCGTTGAGCAGGCTAAGTACTTCTTCTTTGTTGATCATCGACGAAGCAGACAGCGGCATTGGACGGGCCGCTTCGATGAGATCGGCCACCCGACGAAGCATTGCTTCAACCTCGGGGGCCTCATAGGTAGGAGCCCCAGGGGTCACCGCAGGTGCGGGTTGGCGATACTGCGGTTCGCGATGCGGAGCGTCTTGATGTTGACCATCTGGATAAGCAGGTTCCTGAAACTGCTGATCCGGGTACTGCTGCTCCGGCACTTGATACGGATCCTTCTCGCTGGACCAATCGATTTCGTTGCTTTGGTCACCGCGCCTCGGATAGGGATCGTCGGGATAACTCACTTGGGAAACTTTTCTACTAATCGGGTCGCCACGGACACAGGAATCATCGAGTTGACGTTGCCACCAAATCGGGAAATCTCCCGGATGAGACGAGAAGCAATAAACGAGTTGGTAGACGATGACGGGATGAACACAGTCTCGACACCCGAAACAGCAGTATTCATGTGTGCCATATGTAGTTCGCTCTCGAAATCGGACACCGCCCGAAGACCTTTCACGATGAAATCGCAGGACTCCTCGCGGGCCAAGTCGACAACAAGTGACGAGAACATCGTGGTCCGCACATTGGGCAGATGCGCAAATGTCTCGTTCAACATGGCATCACGCTCTTCGAGCGAAAATAGTGGATCCTTGGCAGGGTTGCGCATCGCGGCGACCAACACCTCGTCAAAGAGACGCGCCGCCGTCTCTACGAGCTCGACATGGCCGTTGTGAACCGGATCAAATGATCCTGGGTACAACACACGTGTCATCTTTGGGACTCCGGGGCAATCGATGGTTGAACCAATCTAGCCAACTCAACCACGGTAGCCGCATACCGACCCTGCTTGAATGACTCCCAGCGGGGACCTAACTCGACCGGACGATCAGACTCGACAACAAGAAGCTCAGAACTGATGCGGGACAGCAGTTCATCCCACCCGTCGAAGTCATACGGAGGGTCGCAAATCACCACGTCGAATACTGATGCACTGGCGATATAGCGGACGGCATCAGAGGTCACAATGGTCGCCCTGTCGGTGAACCCGAGCGTGGCGATGTTCTCCCGGATGACATCGAGCGCTTGGCGATTCGTCTCAACGAACGTGGCATGAGTGGCACCGCGTGACAAGGCTTCGAGGCCCATCGCCCCGCTACCGGCAAAAAGATCCAGCACGGTCGCATCCTCTACCCCGCCGGCACTGAACAACGAATTGAACACAGCTTCGCGGGCGCGATCGGTAGTGGGGCGAGTAATTGTTCCCACCGGCACAACGAGTTTGCGGCCTCGAGCCGAGCCTGACTGAATTCGCATTGTTTCCTGTTCTTCGGCCCAAGGGCCCCATCGCTGGCCTACCTATGACAGATCCAGCCCGACTACAAAATTTGTTTCGGTCCTACAATCACCGTCATGGCGATTCCTACCGAAATTGTATGTGTTGATTGCCTCGGCAACTGCCATCTCCTTACGTTCGAACGCCCTGAAGGCTTCAAGGCCGGCGATGTGGTGGCATACCGGTGTGCTGATTGCCTCGATCGCTGGGATATCGAACTTACTGAAGAAGATCTCACTGGCAACACCGACGGACCCTACGTAGGGCAATAGAATGCCCTACTCGAAGTACGGGTTTTCGCCTTCGGTGTGATCGGTGGCGTCGATTACTTCGGTGATCTCCGGAATTGCTTCGCTGATCATCACGGTGATGCCCTCACGAAGCGTGGCGGCGCTCATGGCGCAACCCTGACATCCGCCACCCATAAGGATGTGGACGACGGTGTCTTCGACCCTGAGCAACTCGGCGGTCCCACCATGGGACGCAAGCGCTGGGTTAATGCGCTGTTCTAGAAGCTGTTGCAGCTTTTCGGTAATAGTGCCCGAGAGTTCGATTTCGTAGCCGTCGAGCGGGTTGGGGCGATTGGGGTTACGAATAACTAGTCCGCCCTGTACCGGATTGGATGGCAGATCGAGTGTGGCGCCTTGCAAGCGTCCAACGCTGTTGCCCGGAATGATTACTGACAACTCGCCAACTGAGTAGATGACATCATCTTTGTCGGCCTCGGCCAACGGATCCACGGAAAGGCCGTAACTGAATTCGACACCAGCAATACCCGTGACTTCGACACGCAAGGCATAGGCCTCGGGATCTTCTTCGGCGCCGCGAACCTCAAGCACTTTTGCCAGTGCCTCGTCGGAAACGGACATGACGACGTTGTCTACGGTCGTTTCTTCTACCAAGTCGGTATCAACACTCATTAAATTAACCTATCTTCGAGTTCTTCATTCAGCTCTAACCATCGTTCTTCGGCTACTTCAACGTCGGTTGCGGCCTGCTGTATTCCCTTGCCAATTTCGGCCAACTCGGCGTGATTGGTTGTGGTCTCCATTTGCCCATGCAGGCGGTCGCGTGCCTTCTCGGCCTTAGCTAACGCTTTGTCGTTCTGTTTAAGGTCGTGACGAATGCTTGGCACCGAACGCCCGGTCACAACAATCTTCTTCGCCGCAGTGCCTTTCGCACTTTGGGCTGTGGCGGCCTTCGCTACTGCGAGGGTGCCCGATTGGTTGTCCCGGCGCGCTTGTTCCCACGCTTCGTAGCCACCCGGAACTCGTCCCACATGTCCGTTTTCGACGATGACGACGTCTTCCACTGTGCGTTCGAGGAAGGCCCGGTCGTGACTCACGACGATGAGCGCGCCGGGCCAATCGTCAAGAAATTCTTCGAGGGTTCGAAGGGTGTCGAGGTCGAGGTCATTGGTCGGCTCGTCGAGCAACAACACGTTCGGGGATTCCAGCAGCGTGAGCACGAGTTGCAACCGACGACGCTCTCCACCTGATAACAGGCGCACCGGAGAATGCTGCACATCGCTATCGAACCAAAACCGCTCGAGCATAACTTTGTCACGCCATGACGGTTCGCCACCATTTCCGACCGTTTGGATAACCCGTTGGTCAAGGTCGATGTGGGGGCCCCGCTGATGGAACTCGGCCAATTTGACGGTCGTGCCTTGCACCCGTTCGCCCGAGTCGGCCTGAAGGCGACCGGCGATGAGCCCCAATAATGTTGACTTGCCTGCACCGTTGAGTCCCACTACACCGAGGCGCTCATGGGGGTCCAGGCGCAGGGTTACATTTTCTAGCTGTGGTTCGACTGTCCCTGGATGCGAGTAGGTCACGTGCTCTAGCTCCACAACCGTCTTGCCCAGACGGGGTGTGCCCATGTGCAGATTCATGTCGCCTGGTCGAGCCGCAGCCTGTGCCTTCGTGTCGATCAGCTTTTCAGCTCGTTCAATGCGAGATTTTGACTTGCTCGTCCGGGCCGGAGCGCCACGACGCAGCCATGCCAATTCGGTGCGGGCGAGGTTTCGACGTTTTGTATCAACGGTTGCGGCGTGCTCCTCTCGAGCAGCCTTGCCATCGAGGTAGCCCTGGTACCCACCGGTGTGGTTGTACGCGCCACCGCGGTCGAGTTCCAGCACGCGGGTGGCTACACGATCCAACAAATGCCGATCATGAGTAACAAGAAGAAGTCCCCGACGATGCTGAGCAAGACGATCCTCAAGCCAAGAAATGGCGTCCATATCTAAATGGTTTGTGGGCTCGTCGAGGATTAACAGATCTGACTCGGCGAGAAGTGCTTTGGCAAGCGCTACCCGTTTTGCTTCCCCGCCAGAAAGCTCGCTGACGTCAACGTCCAAGAACGGGGTCATGCCTAGTCGATCGATTACCGAGTCGGCTTCCCACGAGTCGCCAACGGCATTCCTCACGGTGCCGGGTGGCAGAGAGGCTTGTTGATCCAGGAAGCTGATCCGCACGCCTTTGCCGCGGCGAACCTCGCCGCTCTCGGTGTCAGCTTCGGCCGAAATTACCCGAAGAAGTGTGGACTTGCCGGTGCCATTAATGCCGACGATGCCAACTCGGTCTGTCTCGTGAATGGTGATGGAGACGTCCCGAAAGAGGTCCCGTTCGGGACGAGTGATAGTGACCTTGTCCACGTCAATAAGAACCATTGCCACCAGTGTGGCGAGTCAATGCGCAAACCCTCCCCCATTGCCTCTCCATTCCCCTGATCCATCTCGTTCTCGGCGTGTCAGAGCTGCGTTCCGCAGCTCTGACACGCCGAGAACGAGGAGGAGGGGTGGGCTTGGGGGAGGATTAGCTCTTGGTGCGGCTTTTTAGCGCTACCAATGCGACCGGGAAAGTTATGGCCGCCAGAGCTACTACCGCCGCAGTTGCTTGGAGAAGGGCTTCGCCATCCCAGCCCAGATAAAGCGAACGTAACCCAGCGAGGAGGTAGGTGGCAGGATTCCATGCCGCAACCGCTGATAACCAGCCCTCCATAGCGTCGCGCGGAACAAAGGTGGTGCTCAGCAAAAGAAATGGAAATGCCAACACCCAACTACCGCCGACCGCGCCAGGGCTCTCGGTCCGCAAAGCAATGGCGTAGGGAACGCCAGCGAATGCTAGTGCCCAACCCGAACACAACAGTACAAATACGACCATCCCAGCGAAGCCCGTAGCGAACTCCACACCGAGCAACAGCCCCAAGACCACCATGAGGGTGGATAACAAGGCCACTAATACGACATCAGCCACCATCAACCCCAACAGGATCGACCAGCGGTTGATCGGGGACACGACGAGGCGATCGAAATAACCGCCCTGGATATCCATCACCAATGCGTAGGCCCTACTTAGACCAGTAACTGCGAACAAGACGCCCACCGGTAACTGAAAACTCTGATAGTCGATCGCGATCGTGGTGAAATCTGCCACATTCGACAACGCTCCGACCGTGATGAGAAAGGTAATAACCCCGGCAAAAAAAGCGGGGATGTACTCAACGCTGTCACGCGGCAACAATTTCAGCGCCCGTGTGGCCACCGTGCGAGTGTCACCGATGAAACCAACCTTACGGGCAAGCGTCTGTGGCGCGTTGTTGGTATTCATCGCCCAACCTCATCGAATCGACCGCCGGTGGCTGCGAAGAAAACGTCATCGAGTGTCGGCGCATGAAGACGTAAATCAACCACATCAGCCCCGCAGCCATCGAGTGCCACAGCAACAGGGGCGAGCGTGGTGGACCCAGCGGTCACCGACACCACAATTTCGTCACCCATGACCTGCACATCATCGACCCCCGGCAGGTCGCGGACAGCAGCGATGGCATGTTCGGTTCCCTGCCGAACGCGAACGTTTATTACCTCTGACCCAACCTCTCGCTTCAGATGGTCGGGCGTGCCTTCGATCACGAGTCGTCCGGCGTTGATAATTCCAACGCGATGAGCGAGCCGTTCGGCCTCGTCGAGATACTGAGTCGTCAAGAAGACGGTGACGCCATCGACAGCGTTGATCCGCTGAATTTCATCCCAAACCTTGGCGCGACTCTCGGGATCAAGGCCGGTTGTCGGCTCGTCAAGAAACACCACCTGCGGGCTATGAATTAGCGCTGCTGCCAGGTCTAGGCGCCGTTTCATACCGCCGGAGTACGTGGCGACCCGATTGTCGATGGCGGCCATTTCGAGTAGCCCGGAAAGGGACTCAATTCGCATAGTGGCTTGGCGGTGTGACAGGCCGTAAATACGCCCTTGCAGCCGAAGAAGTTCTCGTCCGGTCAATTTGGGATCGAGTGCTGCATCCTGCAACGCAACACCAATGCGAAGACGAACCTCGGTGGCGTCGGTGGCGATGTCATAACCAGCGACCATTGCGGTCCCGCTCGATGGTCGCAATAGCGTGCACAACATTTTCACAAACGTTGATTTGCCAGCGCCATTCGGTCCAAGAAATCCGTAGATTTCGCCGGCTGACACTTCTAGGTCAACGCTATCGACCGCGGTTTGCTCACCAAATGTTCGAGCAAGTCGAGAGGTAGAAATCGCAGCGTTCACCCAAAAACCGTAGACCCGAACCAACACACGTAGAGGGATACCGCAGGGCCGAGAAAAAGAGAGCAGCCAGTCGGAGGCGGGTTCCAACTGGCTGCTCGATCTTGTGAGAGCAGCCCGGGGGGTGGGTTGCTCGTTACATTTTGTTCGAGCAGGTAGTGCGATTACCCCGCTCGTTATGCAATTTACTCTAACGGCGATACCACTTGAAGTTACCCACTAGTAACGCATGTCACATCGGGCCTGACCTGCGGGTTTCACCATGCCGACACCACTATGTTAGCGTCCGGCAGATGAGCAAACATGTCACCCTTTCCCGGTCCGGCGACGTCGCCGTCATCACGATCGACGATGGCAAGGTAAATGCCTATAGCCACGAGATTCTCGACAGCGTGCTAGCGCACATCGACGACATCGAATCCACCGCCAAAGCCCTCGTGCTTGCCGGTCGCCCCGGACGTTTCTCCGGCGGATTCGACCTCAAAGTGATGATGGAAAGCGCAGAATCCGCACTACGTCTTCTACGCAAGGGCGGTGACCTCATGGTGCGCATGTACACCTTAAACATGCCTGTGGTAATCGCTTGTACCGGCCACTCGGTAGCGGCAGGCGCCTTCATGTTATTGGCCACCGATGAACGTATTGGTGAGGAGGGCTCATTCAAGATTGGTCTCAACGAAGTAGCCATCGGCATGCCATTGCCCCATTTCGTCGTCGAAATTGCTCGCGATCGCCTTTCGAAACGACATTTCTCGGGCATGAACCTGGCCACCATCTATTC
>CAXMUI010000163.1:0-2729 GCA_964196475.1 uncultured Acidimicrobiia bacterium | reverse complement strand
ATCGTGTTGCCAGCGGGACCCGACATGTTGATGTCCAACTTCGACGTTGGGATCTACCTAGCTTTGGCCGTCTCGTCAATCTCGGTTATCGGCATCTTGATGGCTGGTTGGTCATCAGCGAACAAGTACTCGCTGCTGGGCTCGCTTCGCGCTACCGGTCAGCTCATTGCTTATGAGCTCCCTCTGGTTCTCGCTGTAGTCGGCGTGGTCATTCAAGCGGAAACGCTCAATTTGCAAGGCATCGTGTTCTCGCAGGCCGAAGGCGACATCTTCGGTTGGGGCGGCATTGGCAATCCATTTATCTTTACCCAGTTCATCGGTTTTGCCCTCTTCATGGTGGCCATTCAGGCCGAGCTCACGCAGCCACCTTTCGATATGCCCGTAGCCGAATCCGAACTTGTTACCGGTTACCTCACCGAGTACTCCGGCATGCGGTTCCTGATGTTCTTCATCGGCGAATTCGCTACTGCTGGCGTGTTCTCCGCCATGGCCGCCGTGCTGTTCCTCGGTGGCTGGTATGTCCCGGGTCTCGACCCCAACAGCGACTGGTTCAACCTGCTTGGCCCCGCCGTCTTGTTCGGCAAGATGATGCTCGTCTCGTTCTTTATCTTCTGGTTCCGTATCAGCTACCCACGCTTGCGTGAGGACCAGCTGCAGCGTTTGGCCTGGAAGGTGCTCATTCCTATTGCACTCGTCAACATTGTTGCCACCGCAGTGCTCAAGGTGGTGTTCTAAATGGCAATGCCCGGAATGATCAAGGGCCTCGGCGTCACCATGAAAACGATGGTTCGCACCATCACTCAAGGTGCCGACACCGTGCAATACCCCAAGGTCAAAGAAGAGCCCACTCCTCGTGCGCGTGGCGTCATTGCTTTGCACGAAGAGAACTGCACCTCGTGCATGTTGTGTGCGCGTGAATGCCCCGATTGGTGCATCTACATCGAGGGTCATAAGTACCTGGCCCCGCCCCGCCGCGAAGGTGGCAAGCCTCGCCAAAAGAACGCGCTCGATCGCTTCGATATCGACTATTCGTTGTGCATGTACTGTGGCATTTGTGTCGAGGTATGCCCGTTCGAAGCGCTGTTCTGGACTCCCGAGTACGAGTACTCCGAGCCTAAAATTGCCGATCTCTTGCACGACAAGGCCAAGCTTGGCCAGTGGATGGAAACCGTCCCCGACTTCGAGGACTACGAAGCTGGTTCCGAAGCGAAGAAGCTGACGGTGCCCAAATGAGCCTCGTCCTCGCCAGCGTTGACTGGAACATCGCCCAGAATGTGTTCTTCTACATTTTCGCGATCATCATGGTCTTTTCCGCCTTAAAAGTCGTGACCACCGACAACATCGTGCACGCTGCGTTGTTCTTGGTAGTTGTGCTCGCAGGCGTAGCCGCTCAGTTCATTCTGCTTGGCGCCGAGTTTCTCGCGAGCACCCAGGTGCTGGTTTACATCGGTGCTGTTGTGGTGTTGTTCCTCTTCGGCATCATGCTCACCCGGGCCCAAGTTGGCGCCGACGCCGAACTTGACCAACCCAACCGGTGGCCCGCGTTACTTACTGGATCGATGATGTTTGCGGTCCTAGCCGCAACGTTGATCCGTACTTTCGAAGACACCGAACTACCCGACGAAACCGTTACCACCACCCAGCAGGTGTCCGACACCATCTTCTCGCAGTACATCGTTGCTTTCGAAGCCACCTCGGTGCTTTTGTTGGCCGCACTTATTGGTGCCATAGTGATTGCTCGGAAGGACTGACCATGATTCTTAACCAGTTCCTCCTCCTCGCCGCCATCTTGTTCTGCATTGGTGTTTACGGTGTTTTGGCCCGACGTAACGCAGTTCTTGTGCTGATGTCGATTGAATTGATCCTCAACTCGGTCAACATTAACCTGGTCGCCTTTGGTGCCTATCACGGCAACCTTTCGGGCGAAGTCTTTGCCCTATTCATCATTGCGGTAGCCGCAGCCGAGGTGGGCATTGGCCTAGCCATCGTCTTGCTCATCTATCGCAACCGACGCAGCATCGACCTCAACCAGGCCGATCTCATGAAGGGCTGATGGGTATGTCTCTCGTAACACTTATGACTGAAGCTCCCGTCGAAGACCACGGCGCCGAAACCGGCCACGCACTGGTCACCGAGATGTACCAGCCCACCGGATTCTTCCTCGAGAATGTGTGGATCATTCCGGCTGTCATGGCTGTGTCGTTTCTCATCATCTTGTTCTTCGGCAAGCGCTTCGCCAAGAAGGGCTCCGAAGTCGGACTCGCCGCTATCGGCATCTCGTGGGTACTTGCGGTAATCACCGGCATTCAGTGGATTAGCCAACGCGGTAAAGTCCCCGAAGCCGAAGGTGGTGGCGAGCACGCTGCTGGCGCTCTGCTTGCTGCTGGCGAAGAAGGTGGCGAAATTGGCATTAATGCTGTCGTAAGGACCATCACCTGGTGGAGCAACGGCGGCATCGACTTCCCGATAGGCACCCTCGTCGATGGCCTCACCATCATGATGTTGTTTGTGGTCACCAGCATTTCTCTCCTGGTGCACGTCTACAGCACCGACTACGTGGATGGCGATCGCCGCTATACCCACTTCTTTGCTTTCTTGTCGCTCTTTACCGCGGCCATGTTGTTCTTCGTCGTTAGCGAAAACATCATCCAAATGATCGTCGGTTGGGAGCTTGTGGGTGTTTGTTCGTTCGTTCTCATCGGTCACTGGTGGGAAGATCAAGACAACTC
>CAXMUI010000162.1:0-4565 GCA_964196475.1 uncultured Acidimicrobiia bacterium | reverse complement strand
GAACAAAACGAGGTTGCTGCCAAAGATCGCCGAGCTGTTGTGGACAAGGTGGCTGCCGCCGTCGTGTTACAAGCATGGCTTGATGGTCGCGATCGTCGCGAGGAGAACGCATGAGCCCCGACGAACCCGACGATCAGCCCCGCAGTCCGTACCCGGACGAGCCAAATGATGGTGCTGACGACGACTGGATCTTGCCCGACGACGACTATGGCACCTTCGACGACTCAATCTTTGGCGAACCATCCGGAGTGCACCGAACCACATCACCGGGTTCGCCCCGCGGCGCAGTCGATCGTTACGTAAACCCCGAGGACGTCGAGTACGCCCCAGTTGTCGACGCGGTGGCCAATGCGCCACAACAGTCTCCCGCACAACCTACGGGCCCTCGTGCTGCCTGGGAGGATGGGTGGGAGGAAGCCGAAGATCTTGAGGAGTGGGAGAACCTTCGCAGTCGATCCGGACCCGTTCGACGCGTTGTCGTTGCTGCTGTCGCGGTCGGGATAATTGGTCTCGTGTTGATTACCGGCGTTACCGCTTGGGTTCGAACCCAGCTTGATCCGGCGGGTGACCCGGGTGCGCTCGTCGCGATTGAGATTCCTCAGGGGGCCACTACAAGTGATATTGCCCGCATGCTTGACGATGCTGAGGTGGTGCCCCGCTCGTGGGCACTGCGTTACTACTTGAGTTGGAAGGATTCTGGTGGCTTTCTCGCCGGATCCTACGAATTCCGTGAAAACATGGCAGTGTGGGAAGCCAAAGAGGTCCTCGAGGACGGTCCGGCCGAGACCCAAATTGTCCCTACTCAGAGGGTGCTGTTTATTGAGGGTCTCACGGTTCAGCAGATCCGCGGCCGGATGCTTAGCGAACTTCCGGACTTCGACACCGGTGACCTCAATCTAGCGTTTAGTAACCCGCTGAACCTTCCTGAGATCCTGCCGGCTGACGTCACCTCATTGGAGGGTGTGCTCTTTCCTGCCACCTACGAAGTCTCCGAGATCGAACTTGCTAACGAAGAAGCTTTGCTCCGCCAAATGGTTGAAACGTTCGAGTTCGTTGCCGCCGACATTGACTTGGAAACAAAAGCGACCGCCTTGGGCTTTACTCCATACCAGATCGTAATTATTGCGTCGATGATCGAGAAAGAGGCCCAGGTACAGGTCGACCGTCCCAAAATCGCCCGTGTGATTTACAATCGTCTGTTTTTGGGAGAGCCTCTGGGCATCGATGCAACTACCCGCTTTGCTTTGAATAAGGCGCCGGGTGAACCACTGACCGAAAGCGACTTGGCCTTCGACAGCCCCTACAACACTCGCTTTCCCGGCAATGTTGGACTTCCGCCTGGTCCAATTGCCGCGCCGGGTCGAAGCTCACTGGAAGCAGCGCTCGATCCCGATGATGGCGACTGGTTGTTCTATGTACTCACCAACGAAGATGACGTCGTCGGTGCACACCGCTTCTCTGACACGCTTGCGGAACACAACGAAGCAATACTGATCTGTATCGAGAAGGAACTTGGCTGTTGAGTGCACAACGAGTCGCCGCGGTAATTGGATCGCCGATTGGTCACTCGCGTTCGCCCCAGATATTCGCCCGTGCCTTTGCCGAGGCTGGTCTCCCATGGGACTACGTACGGTTTGACGTACCAGCGGGCAGTGGAGCGGCGGCCATTGAATCAATGCGCGCACTACACCTTGTTGGGCTCAGCGTCACCATGCCACTCAAAGGGGAGGTTGCCGCCGCCGTCGATCGGATGACCTCATCGGCCCAAGCACTTGGTGCGGTCAACTGCGTGGCGTGGGACGAAGACACCGTGGTCGGGCATAACACCGATGGTGCTGGCTTTGTTGACTCGCTTGTGCATGAGGGTGTTTCTCTTGACGGCTCACGGATTGTTGTGCTGGGGGCCGGGGGAGCGGCCCGTGCCATCGTCGACGCTTTGGGGCGCACGAACGCAGCCGAGATCGTCGTGGTTAATCGCACCCACGAATCGGCTGTTATTGCCGCGGCGTTGGCCCCGTCAATTGCACGGGTGGATTCGGCCAAAACCATTAGTGATGCCGACATCGTCGTGAATACCACCCCACTGGGTATGAATGGCACCCCGTTCGCAGGCCGCACACCGTTCGACCTTTCGCTGCTTACCAACGACACCACCGTCGTGGACATCGTGTACAACCCGGTCGAAACACCACTGCTTCAAGCCGCAGCGCTTCAAGGCTGTCGGACTGTCGATGGACTCGGGATGCTCGCCCACCAAGCCGCAAACCAGTTTCGTCTTTGGACCGGACTCGAGCCGCCGGTCGATGTCATGCTTGCCGCAGTACGGAACGGCTAGTTGTGGGTGACTGGGTAATCCTCGTTGCTGCTGCGCTGGCTGCGGTAGCCGCACTCGCGACCTTGCCGATGATTAATGCTTACTTGGTGGCATTGCGTGCGGACGATATCAACGCGGCCCCCGTTGGGTTTGTGCCCTTAGCCATCGTGATGATGGTGGCCTTTGCCGCTATGGCAGCGACCCTTGGTGATCACTGGGTTTTGGTTCCGGTGTTGCTGGCTACTACGGCCCTGGTGGCCGTGTCCGCCACCGATGTTCGCAGTTACCGGATTGCTGATCGGATCCTGTTCCCCGGTCTCGGTGCCACCATATTGGCAGCGTCGTTTGTGGCCCTCGGTCCGGGCGAACCCAGCCAAGTTGGTCGTGCGTTGGCCCTCGGCGCCATTTTCTGTGTGCTGTTGTTGATTATCGCGTTGGTCTCTCGTGGTGGAATGGGACTGGGCGATGTGAAGCTGGCCCTGTTGTTGGGATTTGTGTTGGGGCTTGTTGTCGTCAACTTTGTGCACGGTTTGCGTCTGCTATTGACGGCCGTGCTCATTGCCTCAGTGTTGGGTGTTGTCAATGGGCTGTTGTTGGCGTTGGCCCGTCGAGTCACCGGCCGAAACTTGCTCCCTGACCCTGACGAGGAACCCGGGGCGCCACGCCCCTCGGTGATGAAGACGCCGTTTCCGTTCGGACCGGGTCTCGTTATCGGCACGATGGTGGCCGTGGCTGTGCGCGACTCGTTGCTCTAGGCCAACGGCGTCTGCTCAGCGGGCAGTCGTGGTGCTGACTGCAGGTGTCGGTACTGCGGTCTCAGCTGAGGCCCACAAGAATGCGCCAGCGGAGAGACAGCTGTATAGCAGGTAGCCGACGGCGAAGGGCGTGACTGAGCCGCTGATTTGTCCACTAAATATGGCGGCCAGCATGGCTCCGCCGCTAATGGCAACGGCGCCAAGAATCCCTGACGCGGTGCCGGCCATATCGCCCATGGGTTGCATTGACAGACTGTTCGTCGCGGGTGTCACAATGGTGCTGGCGCTGTTGGTAATGGTCAAGATGCCGAACCAGACCCACAGGTTAGGGACGCCGTCGGTAGCAACCGACAAGATCAGCAAGACTACGGAGCTAGCTACCAATGAGATCATCGCCCAGCGAAGAACGGCGAGGGCGCCAACGCGTTTGACAAAGCGCGAACTTGCGAGCGAAATAGCGCCCATTATTGCTGCTTGGCCGCCGAAGAACCAAGCAAAGGTATCGCCCTTGCCGTAAATATCGCCGAAGATAAGTTCCGCTGACCCGAGATAGATAAAGAACCCTCCGACATTGAACAGCCGGCTGATTCCGTAGCCCAACGTCGTGCGGTTGGACACCACTGCTCGGGCGCTTTCAAGCGTGCGTCCAAAGGTGAGGGGGCGTCGGCGGTCGATTGGCAGGGTTTCCTCAAGTCGGGTCGACCAGAGCGCCACGATAAAAGCAAGGATCACGCAGAGGCCAAAGACCCAACGCCACGACACCAGACTGACAATGATCTGGCCGAGCATGGGCGATATCACCGGACCAAGCATGAATACCGTCTGCACCAACATGAGCAGTCGAGCTAGGTCGTCGCCCGATGTGCGGTCGCGAGGAATAGCCAGTGACAAAACGACGGTTCCGGCGGCGCCAAGCCCCCAGATAAAGCGGAACGCGAACAGGGCATTGAGCGAGGGGCCCCAGGCACACCCGAGCGCGGCCAGGACGTAGATGGTCAAGGCGGCCCGCAACGTTCGCTTCCGACCGATGGCGTCGCTTACCGGACCCCAAAAAAGTTGCCCTAGGCCAAGGCCAACAAAGTAGGTGGTGAGCATCGTGGTCAGTTGCGTGGAGTCTGGGGCGAGTCCGAACGTCTCGCGCATTTCGTCAAACGCGGGCAACATGACGTCGATCCCGGCGGCGGTTATTGCTCCCATTAGTGAAAGGAATGCGATGGTCTCGGGCCGACCTTGCCGACGGACTGCTTGGGGAGAGGCAACGCCGGAATTAGTCAGAGCTAGCAGGGTATTGCGGATTGGTCCGAACAATTGCGCTGACGCGATATCGAGATGGTCCAGGCACCCACGACTCAGCCTTTGCAGAAACAGTTCTTGTCCGGCGGCCTGCAGTTACTAGGGTGAACGGCCTATGACTATTGGAAAACCACGTGACACCGTTCTCGGTCTGCCCTCCTATAAGCCGGGCAAGAGTGCCAAGCAGGCCGAAGTGGATCATG
>CAXMUI010000161.1:0-14593 GCA_964196475.1 uncultured Acidimicrobiia bacterium | reverse complement strand
CGCTCGCTCGGTTTCATCGGCCGCCGTGCGTACCTTAGACGCGCCATTCGCCATGGCAATTTCGTCGATCGCCTGGGCCTCGGATGCGACACCATCGGCCAGACCATCCACTTCAACTAACAACACTGCCGCGGCATCAAGTGGGTAGCCGGCGTGCACATACTGCTCGACGGCCTCAACACAATTCTTGTCCATCATTTCGATCGCCGCAGGAATGATTCCAGCAGCAATTATGGCGCCCACGGTGGCTGCACAATCGCTCACTGAGGAAAACGAAATCAAGAGGGTCGCAACCTCGGGACGGTTGGGAGTAAGCCGGACCGCGATGCGCGTAGCAATACCCATCATGCCTTCGCTGCCTACAAAGCAACCCCGCAAGTCATAGCCCGGCTGATCATCCTCGAGACCACCCAACATCACAACATCGCCATCGCTCAGCACTACTTCCATGGCAACAATATGCGAGGACGTAGTTCCTTCAGCTAAGCAATGAGGCCCACCCGCATTGTTGGCTAGGTTGCCGCCGATGGTGCACACCTGCTGACTCGATGGATCGGGTGCGAAGTTATACCCCAAGGGTTGAAGGTGGCGGGTGAGGTCAAGATTGACGACCCCCGGTTCAACCCATGCCACTCCATTCGCCACATCTACTTCGAGAACTTTGTCCATTCGTGTGGTCGAAATAATTACGGGTTCCGCCAACGGCACGGCGCCGCCGGCCAAGCCAGTTCCCGCACCGCGAGCAACAAAGGCTCGGTCGAATTGGGCCGCTATTTTGACACATGTCTGAACATCAGCAGTTGAAGTTGGAAAACACAAGGGACCCGCCGAGCCACCTTCGTAAATCGATGCGTCGCGAGAAGCAAGGTGGCGGTGCGCCGCATCAAGGCGAACTTTGTCAGACCCCAGCGCTTTGACGAGCGCCTGAGCACACGGGTCCGTTATCTTCGTCGAACGTTTCGATCCAAGCACCTTGCCAGTCTGGCGCATTCGATGCCTATGTTCCTACCCCGAAACGCTAAAGCTCACAATTGCTCCACCGTCAGGGTGATTACGAGCGCTAGTTACTCCACCGTGTTCTTCCGCTATCTGGCGAACGATGGCCAATCCGAGGCCTGACCCTTTGACTGATCGGGCTTCAGCTGACCGGTAGAAGCGGTCAAAAACAAAGTCAATATCTGCCTCAGGAATGCCTGGTCCGTAGTCGCGCACATTGATCGTGAAACCATTGACGGTCACGTCAATCGGGGAATCACTCGGGCTGAACTTCGCGGCGTTATCAATGAGATTGTTTAGGGCACGTTCGATGCCATCCAGTGAAGCCTTCACAACCTCAGGGTCCTCTACATGAAGAGAGATTTGGCGATGGTGTCGCTGTTCACCTCGTTCAACGGCGGCCGCTGCGACCGTGGCCAGATCCACGGTGGTGGGACTTGCTTTAGCCACGTGTGGATCAGTTGCAAGTCCGACCAACTCATTGACCAAAGAAGTGAGTTCTATCAACTCCGACGATGCGTTTCCGAGAATGCGGTCCCTTACCTCACCGTTCGGAATACCCCGTTCGAGCAACTCGATGTTGGTCCGTAGTGACGTGAGTGGCGTGCGAAGTTCGTGACTGGCGTCCATAACCAACCGGTGTTGTTGATCGCGTGACTGCTGCAATGCCTCCATCATCGTGTTGAAGCTGGTTGCTAGTTGAGCCACCTCATCGTTGCCTTTGACCGCCAAGGGGGCACTGAGATCCAAAGTGTCCGCAACGCCTTCGGCGGCCGCGGCAATTCGTCGAACCGGGCGCACCGCCTGACCGGCACCAAACCAACCCACCAACGCGGCGACCACCGATCCGAACAAACCAACAATGAACAGTCGCTGTCGGACCCCACGAAGAACCGCGTTCGTTGCCGTGACATCACGGGCGACCTGCAGAGCCACATTGTCGACCACCGGAATGGTAATCATCCGGTAAGAAACATGATCGATCGTGACGTCACGCAAGACTGCCATTCCACCGTTTTTGGCGACCGCTATGTCGGCGGCGTCTACTGGCAGCGTCACGTCTCCCTCGCCAATCAAGATTTCGCCGCCAACGTTGATTGCTTGCGTTACTGAATCAAACTGAGCAAACTCGCCGGCCCGAATCTGCGTACCGGGACGGCCGGGTCGCCCACCGTTAGCAATTCCGGGTACACCTCGAACAACTCGCTCTGCGGTGGCAGACCGCTGCCACAAAAACTCGTCAACTTCGTCGCGAAGTTCACTGCCAATGTAAGCATTGGCAGCAACGCTTGCTAGCCCAATACACACCGCAACTAAGAGGCCAAGTCCCAATGCCCACTTAGTGCGCAGGCTCACGGTTTCTCCAACAGGTAACCAATGCCCCTGATGGTTGAAAGGATGCGTGAGTCTCCGTCAAGTTCAAGTTTGCGACGGAGATAGCTGACGTGAACGTCAAGTGACTTGGACGACGGATCAAAGTCGTAATCCCAGATGCGCTCGTAAATAGTCTCACGTGACATGACGATGCCAGCGTTGTGCAGAAAGAGCTCAAGCAAATCGAACTCGGTTCTGGTCAGCACAAGATCGCGACCGGCCCGAGCAGCTTTGCGGCTTGTCGGATCGAGCGAAACGTCACCAAGTGAAGTCGCGGAGGTAGCCGCAACCACACTGGTGCGGCGCAATAGGGCACGCACTCGAGCAAACAACTCGTCGAGGGCAAAGGGTTTGGCCAAATAGTCGTCGGCACCAGCGTCAAGTCCAGTGACGCGATCGCCAACCGTGTCGCGTGCGGTCAACATGAGTATGGGTAAGTCGCTGCCATCAGCCCGAATGGTACGTGCAACCGTGAAACCGTCCAGGAATGGCAACCCGACATCAAGAACGAGCGCATCAGGTTCGTGCTCGTCCACCGCTGCCAATGCGGCACGGCCATCGCGTGCCAAAACGATTTCGTATCCCTCAAGTTGCAGGGCAATCTCCAGGGACTCACGAACGGCGCGATCGTCTTCGGCTACCAGGATCTTTCGTACGTCGCTATTTGTCATTGCACACCGTTCTTCACCGTACTCGTTACCACAAACTGCAGTGTTTACCCCCGCTCAGCGGAGGTAAACACTGCGAATTGATTGGTTTTTTTTGGGGGGGTTAGGTCAGGTGACCGGGTTAGGCGCCTTCAGTTTGGAGTGCTGCGGTTGGGCCGCCTCGACCGGGGCCTCGACCACGGCGACCTTCATGACCGCCGCCATCGTTAACCCGCTCAGCGATGCGCTCGCTGGCATTGGCGGCAATTTCGTCGGCCCGCTCCTGGTCGATGTCACCATTGGCGACGGACTCAGCCAAGTGATCGGCAAGTTCGCCTTCCATGAATGCAATGACGGCTTCTGCACTGGACCCGTTGGCCTCGGCTACCTCAGCAAGTGTCTGACCGGACTGTAGGGCTTCGGTAAGGTCATCTACCGATATGCCAAGCTCGGCGGCGAGAGCAGCTTGCTGCTCTTCACGGTTGTCCTGACGCTCACCTTGGCGTTCCTGACGCTCCGCTTGGCGTTGCTCGCCAGCGGTGACAAATGCGTCGGTGACTGCATCGGCCTGAGACTGAGTCAGGGTGCCATCAGCGATGAGCGGAGCGAGAACCTCGCCCACACGTTCGCCGGCATCGGGGCGTTCGACCTCTGCTGCGGCGGGGGCCTCATCTTGGGCTCCAGCCAGACCGGGGGTAAAGAGGGTGGCGCCGAAGAGGCCGCCGCCCAACATGGTCCCGGTGAGGGCTACTGCTGCTAGTTGTTTCTTCATGATCGTCCTTTGACGGTTGGGGGTTGGTATTGCCACCACTGAAACCATCTCAAGTGTTCGTAAAGACTTTATTAAGATTCCAAAAGATTCGAGACTTATGTTTTGCCACCACCCAGCCCGTTGTAAAACTTAGGCTCATTCACTTTCGAGTTCGGGGTAACTCAGCGGTCCTCCGTTCGCTTCAAAGTCCGCTTCTTCAATATCTTCGCGCGGAACGCCGAGCACAAACAATATGGCGTCTAGGTAAGGCACACTCACCGCAGTATCGGCTTTTTCTTGCACCACCTGCTTAGCGTTGAACGCAATCCCCAATCCTGCTGCGTCGAGCATGTCCAGATCGTTCGCCCCATCGCCCACCGCAACGGTCTGGTCTAGTGGCACATTCTCCACAGCCGCAATCTCCACCAACAACTCGGCTTTACGCGCCCGATCTACGACGGGACCAATGATCTTGCCGGTGATAATTCCGTCGACAATTTCGAGTTCGTTGGCGTAGGCATGGTCGAGACCTAGTTCGGTCTTTATTTCGTCGGTAAACACGGTGAACCCACCGCTGACGATTGCCGTCCGGAACCCCAAACGATGCAAGGTTCGAACGAAGGTACGCGCCCCGCGGGTAAGCGTCAGTCGTTGTCGAGCTCGATCAATGATGTCGACCGACGAACCGGCAAATAATGCCACCCGTGCGTGAAGCGATTGTTCAAAATCAAGTTCGCCTGCCATGGCCCTCTCGGTAATGGCTTTACATTCGTCGCCTACGCCAGCTTCATCAGCCAAAAGATCGATGACCTCGTTCTGAATGAGGGTTGAATCCACATCCAGCACTACCAACCGCTTCGCTCGACGACGCAATCCCTCGCGCTGCACCGCCACGTCGAACTCGGGATTGTTCGAAGCTGCAGCCATAAGACTGGACCGCAGATCGCCCGACGCCCCACCGCTAACAATGAACTCGTAGCTATACACCGGATACGACGACAGTCGAACAATGCGATCAATATTGGCACCAACGTCGGTTACTGCCTGTGCCGCTGTCCGTAAAGAATTAGCGGAAAGGTTGCGTCCTAAAACAGTGACCACATGACCGGGTAAGCGCTTCGTTCCGCTGCCTTGAGAAGGTTTTGGATCGGGAACGGCTTCAAAATCAATGGCGAGATTATTCTCCCAACCAAAGAACAAAAGGTCCTTCAACGCATCGTGACCACTTGGCACCTGCAACGCCATGCCGAGGGTAAGGCGCCCGCGCATAGTGATTTGTTCGACATCATGGACGAAGGCGCCCGTAGCCGCTACTACCTCGAGCACCCCGACTGTGATACCTGGCCGATCTTGGCCCGTAACCCATACCAAAATTGCGTTGCTGTCAGCCATAGGTGCACCGTACCGGCAGCTAACGTTGCGCCATGCAGGCTCGCGATCTTCCCACTCCATCCCTTGTTGTCGATGCCACCGCCTTCGCCGCCAATGTGGCCACGATGTCGGCCGAGCGCCCGGGCCGCACGTTGCGCCCACACGTCAAGGCGTTTAAGTCCACCGCTTTAGCAAAACAGCTCGCCGCCGCTGGTCACGACATTTTTTGTTGCGCTACCACCCGCGAGATCGAGGGCATGGCGGCTGCTGGACTTGGCACCGATCTGTTGTTGGCCAACCAAAGTGTCAACCCCGTGCGAATGGGCCGCCTCGGCCAACTCGTGGCTGATGGCACAGCCGCCATTACTGTGGCGATCGACTCCCCCGAAACGCTTGCCGTCGCAGCCAAAGCTGGTATCCGCGACCTACTCATTGACCTCCACGTCGGGCTTCCCCGATGCGGCGTCGACCCATCCGCCGCACTCGCACTCGCCGATCTTGCCCGCAAGGCAGGTTGTAACATTCGTGGCGTCATGGGCTACGAGGGACACCTCATGCACGTGATCGACCGCGAAGAACGCACTACCAAAGTGGCCAAAGAAATGGAGGCACTAGTAATCGCTCACCACGAGATTGGCGGCGAGTTGATATCAGGTGGAGGAACCGGTTCCTACGACATAAATCATGCGGTAAACGAGATCCAGGCTGGCTCGTACACCTTGATGGATGGCGAGTACGGCAAACTTAACCTGCCGTTTCAACGGGCCCTGGCCGTCGTCACAACCGTGATATCACTGAACCGCTCTGGTGGTTGGGCCGTCCTCGACGGTGGACTAAAAGCCTTGGCACTCGACCATGGAAACCCCAGCGTAGATAGCGGCGACGTCATGTATTGCTCTGACGAACACACCGTCTTCACCCCCCAGGACATGACCACACTCAACGTCGGTGACCGCGTAATTATCTGGCCTCGTCACATTGATCCCACCATCGCCAAACACGCCGTCCTACACGTTGCCAACCGCACCGACAGTTCGGCAACACAAGAAGCGCTTCTCGATGCTGAAGTCGTCGACCAATGGGCGATCGACTTGCTTCACTGGTAACAGCCACAGCGACGATTGCCGCTGATCATCCATTCAGTTGGTTGTCCCGGCTAAATTCTGGCCATGGACAACGGCGCAAAATGGAGAAACTGGGCGGGCAACCAAAGATCGCACCCATCAACGGTGCGCACACCTAGCGATGAACGCGAACTCATCGCTGCAGTTACCTACACCGCCGCCCGGGGTGGCGTCATTAAGGCGGTTGGCGCGGGCCACTCGTTTACCGCTATAGCCCGGCCCGAAGATGTACTGCTTGACCTGTCGCAGTACGCCCGCATAAGTCGTATCGACCCCATCAAGAAGCAGGTCACCGCTCAGTCCGGTTGTGGCCTCGCAAAACTCAACGCCGAACTCGCCCGTGCCAACCTTGCATTACCAAACCTGGGTGACATCGACGCTCAGTCCATCGCTGGGGCCATAAGCACTGGTACCCATGGCACTGGCGCTACATGGCAGTCAATTGCCGCTGGCATCGTGCGACTTCGCCTTATCGCTGGCGATGGTTCCGTGATCATTTGCGACGAAAGCGAAAACCCCGAACTCTTCAAAGTGGCCCGGGTTGGACTGGGAGCGATTGGTCTCATCTCTGAGATCACCTTTCAATGTGTGGATGCGTTTTCCCTCCACGCCATCGAAAAACCTCGTCACATAGACAAGGTTCTCGCCGAGTTCGATTCCTGGGTTGACAGTGCAGATCATGTCGAGTTTTTTTGGTTTCCGCACACTGATGTCGCCGCAACCAAGACCAATATGAGAGTTGCCTTGCAAGCCGACACGCGCAGTCGATGGCAACGGGTGCTCGACGAGGAAATTATGCAAAACGGCCTCTTTGGGGCCATCACCAAGATAGGCACCCTCCGACCGTCGCTCATCCCAAAGCTGGCGCAAGGTCTCGGCAAAGGCATGGGGTACAGCGAATACACCGCTCCAAGCACCGCAGTATTTACCTCACCTCGACGAGTCAAGTTCAAGGAGATGGAGTACAACATCCCGCGAGGATCATTGGTCGAAGCCTTCAACCGGGTTCGAGACCTCATCGACGACTCAAGCGAGCCAATCGGCTTCCCCATCGAGGTGCGGGTGCTGGCCGCTGACGATATTCCGCTATCACCGGCTTACGAACGCCAGAGTGCCTACATCGCCGTCCACGTCCCGGCTTCCGTTGGCCATGAAGAATATTTTGGCAGTGTCGAAAACATCATGACCGACTACGGCGGTCGGCCTCACTGGGGAAAAATCCACAACCAGTCGGCCAAGTCACTTGCCAAGTTGTACCCCAAGTGGGGCGATGCCCAAGTCGCTCGCGACATCATCGACCCAGACCGTCGCTTCGCCAGCACGGAAACCCGTCGCGTCTTGGGCGACTGAGCCGGTATAGCCCAACCGGGCGAAGTAGGTTTCCCCCATGGTGTCTACGCGGTTTGTTCCATGTCAGCCTGATCACGAACTAGCGGCCGGGTTCCAACGCGTTCGTGATGAGCTAAAAATTCCGTCCTCCTTCGCCAGCGAGATCTTGGCCGAGGCCGTCGCTGTCGATCAACGGGGGCCCGTGACACCCCCTGGCGTTCCTACCGATGAACGTCGCGACATGCGGGACATCGAGTTCATCGCCATCGACCCACCTGGCAGCCGCGACATCGATCAAGCGTTTAGTGCCAGCCGGACCAAACATGGTTATCTGGTGCACTACGCCATCGCCGACCTCGGAGCCTTCGTCACGCCGGGGGGCGCCATCGACACCGAAGCTCAGCTACGGGGCATGACGATGTACAGCCCCGACTTCCGCGCGTCGCTGCACCCAGACATCCTTAATCATGGCGTCGCCAGCTTGCTGCCTGGGGTTGACAGGGTCGCGCTGGTCTGGTCGATTCGCCTCGATGCTGACGGCACCATTTACAAGTCCCATGTCGAGCGGGCTCTGGTTCGCAATCGCGAAGCCATCTCCTACCACGATGCTCAGGCTCGCTTAGCCCGGCCCGATCCACCAGAAGTTCTGCGGCTATTACGCGAGGTCGGCAGAGTGCGCATGGAACGCGAGCGTCTCCGTGGCGCGGTAAGTCTGCGTCTTCCCTCCCAAGAGATCAGCCACACCGACGATGGCTATGCCCTCCATTACAACGAATCCATCCCCATCGAAGGGTGGAACGCACAAATCTCTCTTCTTACGGGTATCGCCGCGGCCGGCATCATGATCGAGGGCGGTACCGGGATCCTTCGGACCTTGCCCGAACCCTGGAACAAGACCGTGAAAGATCTGCGGCGCATTGCCCGGGGCTTGCACATTGTTTGGGATGACGACGTTAGCTACCCCGAACGGGTCCGAGAACTCGACCCCACCATTCCCAATGAAGCCGCCATGTTGTCCGCATCGGCCCGAGGCCTGCAAGGTGCCGGATATACCACGTTCACCAATGGCCAACTACCGGAGATAAGCCAACATTCAGCCATCGCGTCCACCTACGCCCACGTTACGGCACCGCTTCGTCGCTTGGTCGATAGGTACGGGAACGAACTTGTGCTTGCGTACAGTGCCGATCGCGAGCCTCCGACCTGGGTGACCGAAGCACTAGACCAGATCCCCTCAGCCATGAGTAAGGCTCGCACCCGTGAGGGAAAGCTTGAGCGTGGGCTGCTCGATTTCATGGAAGCAGCAACCCTCGCTAACCACGTGGGTACCCGTTTCGAGGCTGTCGTTACTGGCCAACGCAAGAATCGGGCGATCGTGCAAATTCTGCACCCCGCGGTCATTGGGACAATCGAATCAACCGACCTTCCCCTCGGCGAACGCATTCATGTGACGGTCGACGCGGTCGACATCGAACAATCTTTAGTCGAACTTTCTGCGGACTAAAAAGTCACCACGGTTCAATGGCCCAACAGCCCCTATGCCGAGGCGGGAGCGAAGCCAAAGCCACAAGATCATGTCGTTACCGTCGCCGTTTTGGCAATCATGGATCTCGTTGTGGCCCTTACTGATTGGTGTTCTACTGTGGGTCCTGTGAACCAAGATGCTCCTTCATCCAAGAAACGATCAGCTGTAGCCCGGCCAATAGGTCGCGTCTCTCACGTGTGGTCCGTCGGACGCTTGGCCCGTTGGAAGCGTCGAGCAATCACTATGCCCTTGGTGTTCTTCGCCACTGTCGTTGTTGTCGCACTCAGCCCATTACTAGCTTTGGTGGCACTGCTGGCCGACCTAAAGGAAGGTTGGAAGAAGAAACGCTGGGTGCGCATTCTCGGCTTTCTGCTTTTCTTCTTGATCCTCGAAACGTCCACCGTCGTGGTGATGTTTTTCTCATGGATTATCACCGGCTTCGGTTTGTTTATGGAGGCGGGCTGGTCCCAACGCATGCACTTCTTCATCGAGAAACACTGGATTTCGGGGTTGCAGAACAGTGTGCTGAAGCCCATGGGTGGCAAACTCCATATTGATGGCGAGGACCTCCTTACCCCAGGCCCAATAATCGTGATTGGTCGCCACGTCAGCATGGGCGACGCTGCGCTCCCCGGCATGATTTTGACCAACCACCACAACTTACAAATTCGCTATATCGCCAAAGAGGACTTGGTGTGGGTACCAGCACTCGACATCGTTGGTCATCGCTTGCCCCATTGGTTTGTTAATCGCAAGCCCGATGATCGGGTCGCCGAACTCAAGTCAATCAGTAATCTTGCTGCTGGTTTGGGCGCTGACGGGGCTGGCGTCATCTTTCCGGAGGGAACCTTCAGAACAAAGAAACGGTTTGATCGAGTCCTAGAAAAGTTGGGCGCCAGTGACCCAGCGAGGGCCGCTACGGTCTCCCAACTTCAACATCTTCTTCCGGCTCGACCCGCGGGAACTCTCGCCATGCTCGAAGGCAACCTCGACGCCGATGTGGTGTTCATGACGCATGTGGGCTTCGAACGCTTCATTAGTTTCGCGGAGATCATCAAGACTGTGCCTTTCGATCGGCCCATCGAAGTCAAGGTGTGGCGGCACAAACGGGTTGACGTACCTACCGACCCAGCGGAGCAGCTTGCTTGGCTCGACCATCACTGGCAAATAAGCGACGACTGGATTCACCAAACAATGCAAGGCCCACACCGCTCCGACGCAAGCGACGACTAACGTTGCCTGTGTCCATCTTGTCGTCAACTACGACGACGGATCATTGCTTCTTTGGAGATCCCCATGCTGCTTGCCGCTTATCGCGATACCCCCTACAAGATCATGCTGTTCGCACATATCTTGCTGATCATGATCGCTCTGTCACCAGCGTTCGTACACACAATTCTGTTCAAACTTGAGGTCAGGCGTCCCGACGGTGATCCGGCCGCCCTCGCCCGTCGCGTTATTGGATTGCCAACGAAGATCTATGACGGTGCGCTTATTTTGGGTGCAGTCTTAGGGTTTGGTCTCGTCAGCATGAGCGACGATCTTGTTTCCATGGGCGACACCTGGGTGTGGCTTAGCATTGTGTTGTGGATTGCCCTTATGGGCTTGCTCCATGGTCTCATCTATCCCACTCAGTCAGCTATCGCCCGAGGTGACGACGGCGCCATGACCCAGATGGACAAGGTTGGTCCAATTGGCGTAATCCTCGCCATCGTCCTGCTTTTCCTTATGGTTGTAAAGCCGGGCGGCGGCGCCCTCTAAGTCAATTCAGTCATGACCCACGCTCTTTCGCCTGTTGACGAAGAATTACTTGGCGCCGCTACGAGTCTTGTTCGTCAGGCTGGCCAACTCACGCTGCAATGGTTTCAATCCTCTGACCTCGCCATTGAACGTAAGGGTGATGGATCACCAGTAACCGAGGCAGATAAGGCCGCCGAAGCCTTTCTGCGCAGTGAGTTAGCAAAGCTATTTCCTGACGATGCAATCATCGGTGAAGAACACGAAGACACGGCCGGATCGTCAGGACGCACCTGGGTTATTGATCCCATTGATGGGACGAAGGCATTCACCCGCGGTGTGCCGCTGTTTACCAACTTATTGGCCCTCAACGACGAACACGGTCCAGCCATTGGCATCGTCAATGCTCCCGCCGCCGGCGAGCTAGTGGCCGCTGGTCGTGGGTTAGGTTGCACCTGGAATGGTTTCCCGTGTGCTGTCAGCACAAAAGAGCATCTCCAAGGGGCGGTTGTCACAACGAGCGGCTACGACTATTGGAAGAAACCGGACGTCGATGCGGTGTATGCCTCTGGCGCACAAATGCGCACGTGGGGCGATGGTTACGGCTACATCCTGGTCGCCACCGGACGGGCCGATGCAATGATCGATCCCGGCATCAAACCTTGGGACGTCGCTCCAATGAACGTCATCATCCCCGAAGCGGGCGGCACAATCACAGACTTTTCTGCCAAAGATCGACCCGATGCTGGTGATGTCGTGGCCAGCAACGGCCTCATCCACGCTGATGTCTTAGCCTTGCTCCAGTAAAAAAGAACACCGTGTGATCCGAGGAATGGACAGATCACACGGTGCAAGAAATTAGGAGCGGACCACAGAACCCTTCGTGCCATGACGGCCGTGTCCTCGGCCGTCCAGCGATGAGCGCCTAGGCGGCGAAGAGCAAGTAATTAGGCGTGAACCAAGTCGAGAACGGTGTTCTCTTCAATCCGGTCCGTTACTGCACTGTGGGTTGAGATTCCGTCGATGTAGCGGGCCCGACGGCGTTCCTTCGTCGATGTTGGCTCGGGGCGTTCTGTCACGTATTGGGACTCGATGCCGTCTTTAACCATGTCGAGCGCTTCGGATCGAATCTGTGAAATACGGCTCTCGGTGACGCCCAGGAAGCGGGAAAGTTCTTGGCTGGTCCGATTTTCAAGGAAATACCCAACAATAACCAAACGGTGCCGTTCCGGTAACAGGTCGACGGCATCTCGGAGGTAAGCGACTAGTTCGCGATGTTCGAGTTCCGCGCTTGGTTCGGATCGTTCGTCACGATCTGCCAGGAGGTCGCCCAGCATCATGTCTTCGTCGTTGGATCCAATGGCGTCGTACTCCAAGGAGAGGACAACCGACCGATGCATACGGGTCTTGAGTTTGTTGAGTTTGTCCAGCGAGACACCCAACTCGTCGGCGGTCTCAGCGGCTGAAGGGAGTCGCCCTAAGTCGGCGTTTAGACGGATTTCGACTGAGTCCAGTTCACGACCCAGTTGGCGAATGGAGCGAGGTGCCCAGTCAGCGGCACGTACCGAATCCAGGATTGCACCTCGGATGCGCTGTGCTGCGAAACGGTTGAATGGAACGCCGCGAGTCTCGTCATAGCGGCGAGCGGCCTCGACTAGGCCAAGTGAGCCCGCCCGAGCTAGCTCTTCACGGTCAACGTGGCGTGGGAATCGAACGGCCACCTGGAAGACGACATGTTTTACCAAGTCAATGTTCTCCTCGACGAGAACACACATCTCCTTGGACAATTTGGTTAGTGGCTTCTGAGCCATTTGATTCATCCTCGTTCGCTACATAGGCCGTTTGACCTAACAAACAGTTACTCGACCGGTGATCATCAAACCTTTAGGAAAAACTCCTAAAAAACATTTATCTCCCGCCGACAGTGCAAATCAGCAAGAACCTGGCCGCCGTGTCGAGCCGAGTGAAAATGGCGGCCGTGTCCTCGGCCGCCCAGCGATGAGCCTCGTGGGCGAAGAGCAAGAAACAAGGCCGTGTCCTCGGCCGCCCAGCGATGAACCTCGAGAGCGAAGAGCAGGGTTATTGTGCGCCTTCAAACCGTTCGGTCTGAAGCCCTTGCGTTGCTAGTCGTCGCAAGAATTGTTGGGGGTCGACCAGCGAAGCCAACGGGTGTGAACCGGTCTGAACGCTCGTAGATTCGACAAATTCGTGCACAGCGGTCATGGCAACCGTTGCTGATGCCTCCGCCGGCGGTGCCGCACTTCCGAGCACGACGATCTCTCGGCGGCCTTCGGTCCATCCACGAAGTTCTACGCGCACCCCACCTATGCCGCCATCGGGATGGGGCGGAACAAACATCGGAAAGCGAGCTGTCATCCGGTCTCGTCGTGTGGCGGCCATACGCGCCGTGACGCGTTCAGCCTCGGGGAACAATTGAGCGATCAGCAATGGATCACCCATTGCCGCCCGGTAGCAATCGTGGCTACCCACAGGGTCAGGAAACCAGGAGAGTTCTCGACCGGACCCGCCCGACCGCGGAATCCAAGCCCCACGGCGGTAGTCCAGTCCTGGGTTTCCAAGCGCTCGGTGATGTTGTCGAGCACACCACGGACCGCCAGTACCCACCTTGGCGATATGGATTTCGTCGACTTCACTCATCCAACTACTGGCGTGAAGGGCCATGACACCGGTAAGTCCGGGAGAGAATCCGGCACCCACGACGATTGTTTGGCCCCGTTCTTGGGCCTCAACATTTAGGGCCAACAAGCCGCGGACGTCTTCGATGCTGTCGGCAACCGCAACCACCGAAGCGCCGGTTCGAATTGCCTGCCGCGCCAGAGCGGTCTGACTCCCCCACCTGCTAGCTATGACTACAACATCGACATCGGGTGGGACACTCGCGGCTGATTTCGCATGCGAACCCAATTTTGTGGCCAAGTCATCGGCTCGTTTTTGATCAACGAGAATCAACTGGTCGATGGTGCCACTTGGCATCCGACGAGCAATTGATCCACCTACCGCACCACATCCGACGATCGCGAGCCGCATTATGAGTGATCGGGGCCTGACAGTTCGCGCCAGCCACCAGTCTGGGGCGGCACACCACCTTGTCCACGCAAGCGCAACACACCCGCAATCATGGCCGCTCCCGTTACAGCGGTGACAACACGTCGAACAAAGCGCAAAAAGGCCATGGCGTAGAATATGGTCTGTGGCTCAAGAACCCAAATAGAGCAGTTTCGTAAAAGGGTCAGCTGGGCTCACTTCGTGGGCGGAGAGGTCAGCCCGTGAACGCGATTGGCTCGACGGTGTCGTCTTCTACTTGGGTATCGGATGGGGCCTCGCTACCCGCGGCAGCCGCCGGTGAGGATGCAATAATCGGCACCGCCCATACCGTGGCAACGCCGGTGGTGGCCTTGCCGATAAGGCTTCGGCGACTCATTTTTTGCGCTTTCGCGTTTGTGTCGCTCATTTGTGTTTTCCGTTTGGTCACGAAGCATCCTCATTCGGGTCAGCGGCACCTTACCAACTCAGCGAAATGAGTACCACTTGAAATAAGCGAAGTAAATATCTTCGGCCTGAACGGCGTGTTTTTATCGATCAGCCGGTGGGCCTAGCTGGATTCGAACCAGCGACCTCACCCTTATCAGGGGTGCGCTCTAACCAACTGAGCTATAGGCCCGTAGTCCAAACAAGTCGGAATACAGACTTGTAAGGTTAGCGCGTTTTGTTACCGTGC
>CAXMUI010000160.1:0-4652 GCA_964196475.1 uncultured Acidimicrobiia bacterium | reverse complement strand
GTGACACCAGGACCCTGGTGTGGGCCTACCAGTTGGGAATTGGATCGATTCGAACTGGTAGGCGCGGGTGACACCAGGACCCTGGTGTGGGCCTACCAGTTGGGAATTGTTGGGGTTGGGTTGGGGTGGGTTAGGTGGTGAGTTGCTGGAGGACTACTAATGCCGCTTCGACCTCGGCGGCGCTGACATCGAGGTGGGTTACTAAGCGGCCACCTTCGTCATCGAGGAAGGTGCTGACCCCTGCGGCTTTGAGCTTGGCATTGAGATCATCGATCGGCGAGTCGAGAGTGACGAATGCCATGTTGGAGCCGGTCCATCGGGCGTTCATTGCGTCGATGTCGTTGATGCCCTCGGCCAGGCGTTGCGCATTGGCATGGTCGTCGGCGAGCCGGTCGATGTTGTGTTCCACGGCGTAAAGGCAGCCAGCGGCGATGATGCCTGCCTGACGCATTCCGCCTCCCAACATCTTGCGCCAGCGGTGTGCCTCATGGATAAAGTCCGAAGAGCCGACGAGCACCGATCCAACGGGAGCCCCCATGCCTTTGGAAAGACAGACGGAGACACTATCGAACCCGGCAGCGACATCGCCGGGTGTTACGCCCAGTGCGACTGCCGCGTTCCACAAGCGGGCGCCGTCTAGGTGCAATCGCAAACCATGCGTGTCGGCAAGAGCGCGAGCTTCGTGGTGGTGAGACAGCGGTAGCGGTGTGCCGTCGATGGTGTTCTCGAGCGCCAGTAGTCGGCTGTTGGCAAAGTGATGATCGGCAGGCTTGATGACCGACTCAACATGTTCGAGATCGATGCGCCCATCGTCGAGCGTGCGGACGGGTTGCGGCTGAATACTTCCTAAAACCGCCGCGCCACCTGCTTCGTAGCGATACGTATGGGCTCGGTCGCCAACGATGTATTCGTCGCCGCGTTGGCAGTGCGAGAGAAGTCCACACAGGTTTGACTGGGTCCCGCTGGGGACGTAGAGACCAGCTTCGAACCCCAGCAGTTCGGCCACGGTTGCTTCGAGTTTGTTGATCGTGGGGTCGCCGCCGAACACGTCGTCGCCAACCTCGGCGACATACATGGCGTCGCGCATGGCTTGTGACGGTCGGGTGGATGTATCAGAAGTTAGGTCGATCACCTTTCCAGCGTTGCCGCAAAGAGTCCAGGACGCAACCCGCTTCTCGGTTGGGAGTCGCCCCATTGGTCACCAGTAGGGTTAGCCGATCAACCATGGGGAGCCGATCGACATGACAGCCGATGCGACGACGAGCACACACGACGTCACGTGGTCCGAACACGAGTCCAAGCAGTTACTCGCACAACATGGCGTTGCGGTGGCGGCTGAACAACTCGTCCACTCAGGCGAGGGTGCTGCACAAGTCGCGGCAGCGATGGGATTTCCGGTGGTGGCCAAGCTGTGCGGCCGCGCGATCGCACATAAGACCGAACGGGGCTTGGTCAAGCTCCGATTGGGAGACCCGGCCGCGGTCGACGCTGCTGTTCAAGAACTACTGGCTGCCGCTCAACCCGACGACGGCGACGTTGGCGTGTTGGTGGCCGAGATGGTGAGTGGCAATCGTGAACTCATTGTGGGTGTGGCGACTGACCCACAATTTGGCCTGACGATCATGGTTGGCATCGGCGGGATTTTCACCGAGGTCTTGGCCGATGTGGCGTTTCGGCTGCTGCCCATTACATCGGTCGATGCCCACGAGATGATCGACGACTTGGCCAGCCAAGCGTTGCTTGGTGCCTTCCGAGGCGAACCCGAGGTTGACCGCCAAGCACTGGCCGAAACCTTGTTGGCCGTAGGTGCAGCCGCGGCATCGGTCGAGGGATTGACGTCGATCGATGTCAATCCGCTCATTGTGGTGGACGGTAAACCCATTGCCGTCGATGCTTTGGTGGTGACGCTATGAGTCATGATCTTTCCCCACTGTTTAATCCCAAAGGCGTTGTAGTTGCCGGAGCGAGCACCCATCCCGGCAAGTTTGGGTTCGTATCGCTGCACAATCTTTTGGCCAATGGGTACGAAGGCAATGTGTTTGCCACCAATCTCGAAGCCGAAAATGTGCTTGGGGTTCAGACCGTTGGGTCACTCGATGAAATCCCATATGGTGCCGCTGACCTGGTGTTTGTTTGCACTCCCGGCAAGGTCGTTCCCGGTCTCTTGCGGCAGGCTGCGGCCAAAGGTATCAAGGCAGCTTTCATCACCTCGGCCGGCTTCAAGGAGGCGGGCGATGATGGAGCCCAGGCCGAGCGTGACTTGGTTGCTTTAGCCGAAGAACTAGGCATGGTAATTGCCGGCCCAAATGGCCAAGGCGTTATTTCGACTCCTGTCAACATGTGTGCCCAGATCGTGGCGCCATACCCGCCCGCCGGAAGCATCGGTGTCGTGAGTCAGTCGGGCAATCTGGTGTCTACGTTCCTTAACCTTTCTCGCGCCAGTGGAGTAGGCGTGAGCCGGGCAATCAGCGCTGGTAATGCGGCCATGCTCGATGTAAGCGACTACCTCGAATGGTTCGGCACCGACGACGCTACGTCTGTTGCGTTGGCCTACGTCGAGGGGCTTACCGACGGACGGGCATTTATGGACCGGGTCACCTCGGTTGCCGCACAAATGCCGATTGTCTTGGTGAAGGGCGGTGCATCCGATGAGGGTTCGAAAGCCGCGGCTAGCCATACCGGATCACTAGCGACGAATGACCGTGTATTTGATGGAGCAATCCGTCAGGCAGGTGCCGTCCGAGCGGATGGTCTTGAAGAAGCATTCGATACTGCCGCCACGTTTGCCACCCAACCGTTGCCGAAGGGGCCACGTGTCGCCGTGGTCACGACGGTTGGTGGTTGGGGAGTGCTCGCGGCTGACGCAATTTCGGATAGTCGACTCGAACTCGCCGATCTTGCGCCGGATCTCTTTGACGAGATCGCCAAGCTGGTTCCACCTCGGTGGAGTCGTAACAACCCGATCGACATTGCCGGTGGCGAAACCCGCGACACTGTCCCGGACATTCTCACCATCGTCGCCAGTCACCCGGCCATCGACGCCGTGTTGTTCCTCGGAATCGGCATCCAGTCCAACCAGGCGCGGCTTCAACGTGAAGGCGGGTTCTACCCAGACCACGGCCTCGAACGCATCGTGGCCTACCACGAACGCCAAGACACCCGCTATGCCGAAGCAGCAGCAGAAGCGTCGGAAGCATCGGGTAAGCCGGTGCTCATTGCGACGGAGTTCGCGGTAGCGGATCCCAATAACCCGGGCCCGGCAACAGTGCGAGCTACAGGCAAATATTGCTATCCATCAGCCGATCGAGCCGTTGCAGCCTTGGCGCACACCTGGGACTACGCCCAGCGGCGGCAGCGCCGGAGTAACTAAGTCGATCGCACCCTGAAATCGCAAGGTCAAATGATTTGGATTTCGAACGGGGCCACCGTTGTCAAGATGTCGGCACAATGTCGGAGTTCTTTGGGGGTGGGCTCGATCATGGGTGGACTATGCGGCCGTGTTCCATGGGGCCGGAAGCCAATGATTTTGATCCGCATGTGGGGATTGAGGGCTGCGAGCCACTCGGCAGTTTCGGTGAGTAGTTCGGGGTCGTCGTTCACCCCAGCGAGTAGCAGGAGTCGGACCTCGTAAAGCAAGTCCTGTTCCTGTAAGTGGGAAATGCTGGTCAGGACTTCAGCATTGGGGTGGCCGGTCATTTGCTCGTGAATTGTCGAGTCGAAACATTTGAGGTCGATCATGGCACCATCGATTACGGGGGCCAGTGTGTCCCACGTGGCTCTATCGCAGGCTCCATTGGAATCAACAAAGGTTGTGAGGTGAGCCAGCGTTGGGTCGGCCTTGATTGCCGCAAACAGATTGTGCAAGAACGCAGATTGTTGTGTCGCTTCGCCACCCGATGCGGTGACCCCGCTGATGAATGGGGCAGCACGGCGGATTTGTGCGAGCAAATCATTGATGGAGGATCGCTGGGGGCCAAACCCTTCCATTGGGTCGTGGCCGGGGATGGTCTGGGGGTTGTGACACGCAATGCAATCAAAATTGCAGCCTTGCAGGAACACCACAAACCGGTTGCCGGGACCATCAACGTTGCTGAACGAGACCGTGTCAGCGATGAGGCCGCTAGTGGGGGTCACGTTCGCGGCAACTAATCCGCTTCACCGCTCGCTGGGTGAGGTGATAGGCGTCCTCGCTACCGGCGGCCAGGTGGTCGCTGGTGTGGCGGACCGTCTTTGCTTCGGCAATGGCGGCGAGGTCGCTCTTGCGCACGAGGTACCCAGTGATGCGAACGAATTCGTTGTTGTCGAGGTTGAACGTAAAGTCCCGCATGCCACTAGTGAAGGCACCGCGAATGATGTCAACGACAGCTTGCGGGTTACGAACGGCGGTCTCATCTACGTGGAAAATGTCGCTGATCCCCGCGGGGAAGAGGTGGTGGTGAGGAGCGCAGGTGGCGATGTGTTGCAACATGTCTGGCTCGGTTCCGACAGGGATTCTGGTGCCCGCGGTAACTTCGTCATCGAGGTCGATCCCGCTCTGGCTATGCAAGAAGCAGCGTCCACCGCCGCCTTCGCAGTAAGGCATGGGCCGAGCCGCAACGAGTTCGGCCACGCGCTCGACGATGCGCACGCTGAGTTGGTTGGCGGCGTCGTCG
>CAXMUI010000159.1:0-1807 GCA_964196475.1 uncultured Acidimicrobiia bacterium | reverse complement strand
ATCGGATTCTGCCTCGAGCGCAAAGCGGAGCGTACCGCCCTGTACCGGGCCGGTTTCCTCGGGTTCTTCTTCGATGGTCTCGATAATTTCGGCGGGTTCGTCGGCCGGTTCGTCGGCGGGTTCGTCCGCGACATCTTCGGTAGCGGTGTCGCCCGAAGCAACGTCCTCGGCAGAAGAGTCACTGTCGCTGCCACCGCAAGCGGCGGCAACAAAGGTGAATGCAAGAAGGACGGCCAGAAGACGCATCCATTTCGACGCGTGCGCGCCCTGAGATTTGACCATGAAGATATGTCTCCCCCGGAGTTGTTGGTGTGACGTGCGTTACACCTGAATGGGTAACTGTGGCAGATGAACAGCCCGGAAGCTAATCAGGTTGGCCAATCTTCGTGGAAATGTCATGAAGCAGTTCCCAGATAGGTGCATGCATAAGGTTTATGCTGGCCCCATGGTTGTCGTCTCGGTATTTGCTGGTGGTGCCGGGCTACAGGTCGAAGAAGTAGCGGTGGCCAACTCGACGGACTATGTCATTGCGGTTGATCATGGTTATCTATTGGCCCAAGCGGTTGGATGTCGTGTCGACGAGCTTGTCGGGGACATGGATTCGCTGGCGCCGTTCAAGGTGGCCGAGGCGACCGCTTTGGGGGCGCAGGTATTCGCGTACCCCACCGAAAAAGACGCCTCCGACCTCGAACTTGCGATGCGTCGGGCAATTGCCGTACCTGACGTGTCCAAAGTAATGGTTTTTGGTATCGGCACATCGCCGGTCCGACCGAGACGGCCAGATCACGGCGCAATCAACCTCGCCGTGCTCGCCAATCCCGCACTGGCGGCAGTGCCTATCGAGATTTATTTCGATGGTGCTCAGGTTCGCGTCGTCCATGACAAGTTTTCGATGGATGCGCCCGCGGGTGCCACAGTTAGCCTGCTCGCCGTCGGTGGTGATGCCACCGGTGTTACCACCGACGGGCTGCGCTGGGTCCTCGACGACGCCACGCTTACTCCGTTTCAGGCATGGGGACTCAGCAACGAAATCACCAGTTCGCCAGCATCGGTCTCGCTGACAAGTGGGGTCGTGCTGGTGTTCGTCGTGTCAGCGGATTCGGGCTGACCAACGCTTGCCGTGATTGGCAAGTTCTAGATCGCGGTCGAAACATTGGCTGAGGTTCGACTCAGTTAGCACAGAACCGATGGTGCCACTGGCGATGACTTTGCCCTCGCGCAGCATGAGGCAATGGGTGAAGGCCGGCGGAATTTCCTCGACGTGGTGAGTTACGAGCACGGTCGGCGGTTGAGCAGGGTCTGAGGCAAGCTCATCAAGTGTGGCGATTAAGTCTTCGCGTCCGCCCAGGTCCAGCGCGGCCGTTGGTTCGTCCAACAAGACGAGGCCTGGGTCGGTCATAAGAGACCGCGCTAGGAGCACACGTTGGCGTTCGCCTGATGAAGCGATTCCGAACTCGCGGTCGACGAGGTGGGCGCAACCCATCGAGATCAAGAGGTCTCTGGCTCGGGCCCGGTCAGCATCATTGTAGGAATGCCACCAGGGTTCGAGCGCTGCGTGCTTGGCCGTCATCACGACATCGGTTGTTAACAGTTGTGGTCGCAATTGATCGGCGAGGGCTGCACTAGCCATACCAATCCGTGTCCGAAGTGCGCGCACATCGGTGCGGCCCAATGTCTCGCCCAGAACTCGGACCGAACCTGTGGTCGGGTGCAGCATGGTGGAAACGACGCGCAGAAGCGTGGTCTTGCCGGAGCCGTTGGCGCCGAGAACGACCCAGTGCTGTTCCGGGTCGATTGTCCAGTCCAC
>CAXMUI010000158.1:0-17191 GCA_964196475.1 uncultured Acidimicrobiia bacterium | reverse complement strand
CAACGCACTGGACTTCCTCGAAGCTCCAGACAACCTGATCAAGTTCCTCGACGGCAAAGTTATGCGACTGCTGTTTCCCCGGCAGGTACGGCGCGTGGTCAACACTGGACTGCGGATCATGTTGAACCAAATCTCAGCCGTTGTTGGCGCCCGCATCGTCGAAGATGCTTCCGGGTTCCTCAAAGCGTTCCAGGGCATGGAGGATGGTTTCCGCCAACGTGCCAAAGAAGCATCTGCTCTTCTCGCAAGCAACCAAACTTCGGTTGTAATGGTGACTACACCTCGAATCGAAACAGCCGAAGAAACCGTCTGGTTCGCCGACCAGATACTTGCACGCGGACTGAGCATTGGTGCCGTGGTAGTCAATCGCACGCACCCTTCGTTCTCCGACCAAAGTGCTGATGACCTTGCCGATGTATGGGACAAATACGGCGACGGCCCTCTAGCTGATGGGCTTGGCGCACTGGTCGATATCCAGATGCGCGTCGAAAGTGAACGAGAGGCAATCGCCTTCCTAGACGAGCGCACCGGTTCGGCGCCCATCGCAACCGTCTCGCTGCTTACCGGCGACGTCAGCGACCTCGCCGGCGTATCGACTATCGCGAACCTTCTGGGAAAAACCTAACCCCAATTTACCCAACCATCGCACGGAGAGTTAAGCAAACAGCGAGTGTTTGCCCAACTACGCCTCGTCGGCCAGCGCCGCTACTGCCTCTTCGAGACTTTCTTTCACCGGAACAATGCGATCAAACCCAGTGGTGTGTAACAAGCGCATGAGGGCCGGACGATTGCAGGCAACAGCAACCTGATTTTCATTCTCGCGAGTCTTTCGAATCCCGCCAATCAGTGCACCCAGACCGGCCGAATCCATAAACGGCACAGCGGAAAGATCGATTACCACTGACGGCCGCTCAGACAATTCGGTTAGGGCCTCGCGAAAAGCAGCGACGGTGTAAGCATCAAGATCCCCCGCTGGGCGGCACACGACATAGTCATTAGTTTCTTCGATGGCGATTTCTAACATGGCGCCCTCCTACGAACGGTTGCAGCGAGCGTAGCGGGACAGAGCCATGACTCGGATTCGCCCCCGGTCAGTGCTCGCTCCGAGTACGCTGCCTTCCAATGGCTGAGATCCTCCTGGCAACTACCGCCGACCATATTTTCGATGACATAAGTGCCACTCTGGCGCGACCCGGCACCCGGGTTAATCGCATCACTCACGGCGCTGACGTGGCGGCTACTGTCGCCGAACTGAAGCCCGATATCGTGTTGCTCGACCTTCAAATCGGCAACATGGGCGGAGCCGCTGCCTGTCGAAATTTACGCCTGGAGCAAGGAGCTAACCGACTTCCCGAGACCAAAGTTATTATTTTGCTCGACCGAGAGGTCGATAGTTGGATGGCCACGCAAGCCGGCGCGGATCTCTGCCTTACCAAACCGCTCGACCCCCTAAAGCTTCGCCGATCAATCAGCGAACTGCTCGCTACCGACGTCGCTTAATCACCAAAAATAAGTCGCACCGAGCCACGCCGCCTCGGATAAAGTAGTCGGGCGTACACGGGCTGTGGCGCAGCTTGGTAGCGCGCCTCGTTCGGGACGAGGAGGTCGTCGGTTCAAATCCGGTCAGCCCGACACACATGGCACCATCCACGGAATCCACCATCATTTTCCACGCCGCTCTCCCCAATCAATGGGAAGCAGCCCAAGATCTAGGCCTGTATAAAATGAGCACCCGGGGCGTGACCTTGGCTGATGAAGGATTCATTCATTGCTCAAGGCGCAGTCAGGCCGAAGGGGTCGCTAATCGCTACTACAGCGACATCACGAACCTGATATTACTCACGCTAGATCGCCGGACCATCGGTTCACCAGTGCTCGATGAAACCGCGGTTTCGACCGGTGAAAAGTTCCCCCACGTTTATGGGCCAATTCCCGTGGCGGCCGTTGTCAGTGTTACCGCGTGGTCGGTCGACAATGATGGTGTTTGGCGATTTCCTACAACACCCTAAACGCGCTATTCCGCGAGGGGGTCGGCTTCATCAATAACGGTGTCTTGTTGCACTTCGACGTTGTCCTGGCCCGCCCCACCATTTAGACCGCCGTTGCCTTGAATACGAAGGACCGCCGGCCCAAGGATAGCGATGAACAATGCTGGCAAAATGAACACGACCAAAGGAAACAAGAGCTTTACCGGCAGTTGCATGGCCTTCTCTTCAGCCTTTTGACGACGCTTCTCACGAGCCTCGTCGGACTGCACTCGAAGAACCTGGCCCATCGGGATACCCGAACGATCCGCCTGGTTCAGTGCTCGAACGAACATGCGCAACTGCACCACATCAGTGCGGTCCAGTAGCGAATTCATCGCGGGTGTTCGAGCCATCCCCAAACGCATTTGACGCAGCACAGTGGAGAACTCATCAACGAGCGGATTGTCGTTGCTGACCGTTATTCGCTGGAACGCCTGCTCAAACCCCAACCCTGCCTCTACGACAATGGTGAGTTGATCCAGAACGTCGGGCAGCGCATATTCCATCTCTTGCTGCCGACTGGTTGCCTTCTTATCTAAGTAGAAATCCAGCGCATTCCAGCCACTAAACGCAATCGCTGGCCCTAAGAGGAACCGAACGGGTGCAGCCGCAACAAAGAACGCTGCGGTGCCTGCGAGCACACCAATCAGCCCAAGTACCAGTTTTGTGAACATAGCCCGATCGATAGGCCATGTACTTGACATCCCGGCCATCGCTATTCGCCGTTCGAGAAGGTTGGTTCGTTCGACGGGGTTGAACTTTCGAGCCAGCCCGGCCAACCATTGTAGGCTCGGGTTCACAAGGCGTTTACGAGCGGATAGCTGCAACATGGCGTCGTGAAGGCCAACCGCCACAACCTCGTCTTTTTCTACCGGTAGTTCGATTGTGACGAATACGGTCGCACCGGCAAGGACAAATACGCCCGCACCTAGCAGCAGAATATTTGGGCCCTCGAGCACGCCGCTTATGGCGCCAAACATGGTTAGTAAATCAAACATCTACTCTCCTAGAACTTAAACTTCGCCATTTTGCGCAACCAGACCCCGCCAAGAAACAGCATGATCACTGCGACGCCAAGCACCTTGTGGCCCGCTGAGTTGTCCGTCAACTCCGCGGCATACCCGGGGTTAGCGGTCGCCATGATCGCGAACACTCCAGGCGGCAACAGTGTCATTACGTGTCCGGACATACGTCCCTCGGCGCTCAAAGCCTTAACCTGCCCCTGAACCCGATTACGGGCACGAATGGTGTGTGCCACGCGATCCAAGACGTCTGCGAGGTTGCCGCCGATGTCTTCGTGGATCTCCACCGCTGAGACTACCCATTCGAAGTCATTACTTTCCATGCGCTCGGCGACCTCACGCATGGACACAACAAATCCTCGACCGAGACGGTTCTCCGTCATGACCTTGCGAATTTCTTCGCGAGCTGGGCTGGGTGATTCGTGCCCTACCGCGGCGAGCGCTTGGGTCAGACTCATCCCAGCGCGCAACGATCCAGCCAACAGCTGCAGCATTTCCGGCAACTGCTCAGCAAAATTGGACCGCTGTTTCTTCACTTTGCGATTAAGCACACCCATAGCGATCAAAGGAACCAGTACCAGCGCAGCGAGCGCTAATGTGGGGCCTCGACTTGTGAACGCAGCTACTACTGCGACTACTGTGACAAAACCAACCGAACCAAAGAATTCCGCGGGGCGCATATTGGCGCCAACTACCTCGAGTTTGATCCGAACAGCTTGCGCCACACCGACATTGCGCAACTGACGTTCGGCACGTGCACCCACGCCCGACCGAAGGCGCCCCAAGGCACTAGCCTTGTCGGCCATTTCGGCCTCGACCTCTGGGTCAATTTCTCGGGTCTGTGACTCGATGGTGAAAGCAACAACGAGTCCAAGGACCACGAGTACGCCTCCCCACAACAGTAAGGGATCTAGCCCGCCAACGGTCGGGATAGCCAAGCCAAAGGAGAGGCTGCTTACCACGATTTACTCATCAGGTCGACCGGGCCAGTACTAAACAGGCTGGCATCGAGCTCAACCCCGTAATCTGCCAGTTTCTCGGTGAACTTGGGCCGGAGACCCGTGGGCTTGACGGTGCCAAGGAACTTGCCATGTTCATCGATGCCTGCATCAAAGTCGAATGCGAAAATCTCGTTGAGCGTGACAACATCGCCTTCCATGCCAACAACCTCGGTTATCGACATGACTCGCCGCGAGCCATCGCGGAGTCGAGACAACTGCACGATGACATCCACAGCCGACGCGATCTGTTCACGAATGGCCTTGGCTGGCAGATCCATGCCGGCCATTAGAACCATCGTTTCGAGGCGACTAATAGCATCACGTGGGGTGTTGGCGTGCAAGGTGGACAGCGATCCGTCGTGACCCGTATTCATGGCCTGCAACATGTCGAGGGCCTCGCCTGATCGACACTCACCGACCACAATACGATCGGGGCGCATTCGCAGCGAGTTCTTAACAAGGTCACGAATCTCTACCGCACCTCGCCCTTCCGTGTTCTCCGGACGAGTCTCCAAACGGACGATATGTTCCTGTTTCAACTGGAGTTCGACCGAGTCCTCGATCGTTACGATGCGTTCGTCGTTTGGAATAAACGACGACAGAACATTTAACAAGGTCGTCTTACCCGAACCGGTACCACCAGAAACCAACATGTTAAGACGACCACGCACGCAAGCATCCAGTAGTCCTGCTGTCTCGACGCTGATTGAGCCGAAACCAATCAGATCGTCCACCGTAAGTGGGTCAGCTGAGAATTTACGAATGGTGAGCGACGAACCATCGACGGCGAGCGGTGGAACTATGGCATTGACACGGGAACCATCAGGCAGACGAGCATCTACCATCGGCGATGATTCGTCAACACGACGTCCAACCTTGCTCGCAATTCGGGTGATTACTTGACGAAGTGCAAGCTCATTATCGAACTGTGCGTCTGTCTTATAGAGGTGTCCGCCCCGCTCCACAAAAATCTTGTACGGGCCGTTAACCATTACTTCGGTAACTTCAGGGTCTTGAAGTAACGGCTCAATCGGTCCGTGCTTCAAGACATCGTTTACCAGTTCTTCTGCGAGATCAGCACGTTCTGACGCGCTCAATGAAATGTTCTCGTCGGCCAAAAAACTGTCAAATTCTTCGACTACGGATGGTTCAAGATCCGTCTCGCTGGCTGAGGTATCAAAAAGCCGGGTAGATAGCCGACCTATGATTTCTTCATGGGCACGGTATTTCAACTGCAACATCTCTGGGGAGAGCTTGGAGCCCGAACCGTCCAGAGTCTTGGGGTTCGTAGCCGTATTCTTTACGGCCGTCTTTGCTGTTTCAGCCTGCACGGCCACTGGCACATCGGTCCCAGCATGTGGGTCAGCCAACTGTTCGATAGCCGATTCCATACCTGGTGGGGGCGGCGGAAGCTCAGAACCACCGTCGGCGCTCTGGTCACGATCTGTGCGATCAGGCTTGTCAGTGGACTCATCGTCATCGATGAAGAACGGATCATCGTAAGCGTCCTCAAATCCCCCGTTGAGAAGATCCTCGGCACTAATGACATTGCCTTCAAACGCGACGCCCTCGGCGTTTGGTGAATTCTCAGTCTTTGCTTTGCGGAGACGACGCATTATGAACCCTCTCCATCGGTCGTCACATCAACGGCGGTATCTCCAACCACGCCTTCGGCATCGGCCGGATCCTCGGGACCACCGACGAGGAGATCGTCACGGTCAATGAAAATACTGACCTCTTCGTGAATGTTCTCCTGGGTGACAATCCCGTTGGTCGCATCGCCCGCCGTTGATGGCTGATTGGCCAACCAAATTTGTCCATATTCAAGTGCGTAAATGAGTCGCTCGATTTGTGTCGAGGGCAAAGCCAAAGTGACGTAATACACCTGGCTGTTGGTGCCGGAAACAGAACCCTCTGGGACGCCAACCGTTAGGCCATCAGTGGTTCGGACCGCTCCAACGATGTCCTCGACCTGAACGTCGGTTACCAGAGCCTTGTGCAACAGCACATCGGTGGTTCGTCCAGCCTTTTCTTCAGCAGTGTCAGCGACTGAGGGGTCTAATTCGCTGGAAATGACATCGTCGGCGAACGACACGATTACAGCAACGGTGTCGCCCGGCCGTACACGGCCGCCCAACGCCCGCTCAGAAGACACACCAAACACAACAGTGAGATAGTCTGGTGGAACATCAATGGGCTCTCCCAGCTCGACAATGTTGCCGACAGCGTCAAACGCCGTCAGGGCCCCATTTGTCGGAAGCTCAAAGGCCAAGTCCGCAGGCAGAACGGACAAATCGGTTTCTTCGACGCCAGAAACAAGTCCGTCCAGTTCCTCATCGATCTCGACCGGTATTTGGTCCGACACCTGTGCGGGGGCCGGAGATGGTGCAGCAGACTGCACTCGGTTATCACGGAGATACAGGAACACGAGCAACGCGCCAAATGCTGCAAGTACTCCTGCTACGGCAAAGCCAACCTTGCGCTTCATCCTGGTAGTTCCTTTGAAATAGATCGAAGTCGGGGAGATCCCCACAAAAACCTTCGGCACCTATCCGTGGGACTTTAGGTATTTCTGCCCATATGTCATGGGTGCGTACCCAAAACGCAAACAGCCACCGGTGTCAACCCGTGGCCGTTTCGCGTAAGTGACAAATGTGGTTTGCTAATTGCTTACCGTCTCGAGCGCATCGTTTACTCCGACGAAATCACCGGAGACCGAACCACCAATCGCCCCAACGACCGCAGCAATTACCCCGGCGATGAGTGAAGCAATAATCGCATACTCAGTAGCGGTCGAACCGCGCTCAACTCCGCCGCGACCCGACAGCCAGTTCTGTGCATTGATGATGTACTTCATGGATTAAACCTCTCGAACAATTTGTACGGGCCGGCAAAGTCACCGGTTGCTGTGTCTTATGCAAGCCTTCGGACGTTCCAAGCACCCACTTGAGCAAATATCCGTAGTCGTCGAAATTTTCGGTGGCTCGAGCCCCAACCAGGGATTTTGGCCGAAAACGAACAAAGCCACCGGCTTGGCAAATGCAAGTCGATGGCTTTGTGCGCTACCTGGCAAAGCCAGGTGACGGGGAATTACAGTTCAGCGTTAACGGTAGTGAATGCGTCGTTAACGCCAGAGCCGACTGCGCCAACAATGGCAACAATCACACCAGCGATAAGCGCAACAATAAGGCCGTATTCAACGGCGGTGGCACCACGTTCGGCGTCCTTGAGGGCGGCGAAAGCGTTTTGGAGGGCAATTACGTTCTTCATTTTTTTGGTTCCTTTGGTTTCAACAGGTTTGTTTGTTGAAGCTGCTCAGGTCGACTTACCGGATCGACCCGGAGGCCAGCCGTCGTATTGCCGGACTCTCCGTCTCGAGCCGGGTTTCCGACCCGATGTCAAAGACACCGTCAAGCTTTTCCTAAACAGTTTCGATTGCGCCCAACCGCTAATGCGGCAGGACATAATCACATTCGGCGCGATGATCATGGTTCTTTAGGACTTTCATCAACTTGCACCGATACCCCACCAGAAATACGCCGAAAGCTGCAGAATTCCAGGGATTTGGCCACCAAAAATTCTTTAAACAAGCCAGTCGGATGGTGGGCCTGATGGACCCATTTGAACCAAACTTATGCAGGTTCCGGCCCGATCTCTAGCGCCGCTCCACCCTTCCGCGCACCGCTAGCTTCACCACACCTCGATTGATCAGGCCGTAGGATCTGATTGGTGTCTACAACCCCTGCAAATACTCGGGCAGCGCCTCCGCGTAGACCACAGAGAGGCGTTGGGTGGCGCGAGTCAGCGCCACGTACAACGCCCGCGGACCCTGCGTTTGCTCGTTCAAGATGCGATTAGGTTCGACCACGATGCTGGAATCGAGTTCCAGGCCTTTGATCAAGCCAATCGGAACAACGGTGACCTGCTGGGTGAGCGCCCCGCGATAGGCCTGTCCGTGTTCGATTCCTGCTGCAGTCAAGCCTTCGGATACCGGCTCGGTCAACGAGGCGGGCGTAACAATCGCCATATTTCCAGAACCAATATGAGGCAACTCGGCGCGAACTTGACGGACGACCGTGGCTATCCGGTCTTGGAATGGCGTAGCAACAAATTGTGGCTTGACACCCTCAGCGCGAACTGACTGTGGTGGAACCAGGTCCGGAGCGGCAACGGCGAGGACCCTAGCCGCGACATCCATCGTGGGTCCGGGAAGGCGATAGCCAACGGTGAGCTCAGCGCGACGGGCGGGTCGCTTATTGGGCAGATGTTCGAGGATCTCTTCCCAGTCGTTGTGGGCCCACGCCCCAGTTGCTTGGGCAATGTCACCAACGAGTGTCATCGAACCATTAAGTGACCGACGTCCGAGCATCCGCAACTGCATTGGCGAGAGGTCTTGTGCCTCATCCACCACGATGTGCCCGTAGGTACGAACCATCTCTTGCTTAGCCCGACCTGAGCGTGACCCTAACAGCCAGCGAACCTCGTCGAGCAGAGGAACATCGTCAACCGTCCACACGACTTCACTACTATGCGGCGAGCGCTCGCGGTGCATGCGCTCGTTTTCCTCATAAGTGAAGAATCGTTTTCCGGCGGACTGCAATAGTGCTTTGGATCCGAACAAGTCATGCAACATCTGCACCGGCGTGAGCACCGGCCACATCCATTCGAATACTTCGCGCATTTCGAGCGTGCCATGCAGTGCCTCGCGCATCGCGTCAGGTTCGAATCGATTACGAGCACTGCCAGCTAACTCGGTGTAGACCAATTCTTCAATAATCTTGCGCCCGCTGTTGTGATTGCGGGACCGTCGTCGCGCTTGTTTGATGATGTGAGCGCTGGCTTCGACGGTTAGACGAACTCGTTGGAGACCTACACCCACCACAAATTCGCGTCGCAATGGTCGTTCACGATCAAGCATGGCCTTATACAAGGCCTTTACCATGCGCTTATCGCCCTTAATACGAGCTACGGGCTCGGCGTCGCGACCCATGACTTCGTGCTCAGGAATAAGATCCCCAAGCACGGCCATTTCGATCCCCACTTCGCCTAGAGACGGGAGAACCTGCTCGATATAGGTTAGGAATACGCGATTCGGCCCGACAACCAGAACACCTTGTCCTTCGAGTGGGAATCGGTGATTGTACAGGAGGTAGGCAGCACGGTGCAGGGCTACGACGGTTTTGCCTGTTCCGGGACCCCCCTGAACGATGAGAATACCGCGCTTTTCCGAACGAATAATCTCGTCCTGTTCGGCTTGGATTGTCGCCACAATGTCGCCCAACCTGCCGGTACGCGATGCGTCGAGCGAGGCAAGAAGTGTCTGCTCGCCTCGTATTCGCGTCGCGAGGGCTTGCGCACCGCGTTGCTTGCCAAGTTCACCAAAGAACTCGTCCTCGAGCGCCAAAAGCGTGGTGCCGCGGGTTGAGAACTGCCGACGCATTTCTATTCCCAAGGGTTCGGCGCCAGTGGCCCGGAAGAACGGTTCAGCGATTGGTGCCCGCCAATCGACGACCACGGGATCCTGCTGTTTATTCCAAAGCGCAGCCCTACCTATGTAAAAGGTGTCGTTGTCGTGCTCGCTGGGTTCGAGGTCAATACGACCGAAAATAAGTGACGATCCACCCAAATCGAGTTCGTTTAGACGGGCATTGATGGTGTCATGAATTACTTCGCGTTCATAGCGCGCTTGATGGGTTCCGCCTTCGCCCACCTCGACCATGTCCTGCACCGCAACAGCCGATTCACGCGACGCAGCCAACAGCTCTTGTGCATTGTCGATGTATGCCTGTTCGGCTGCAAGATCTGGATGTTGTGTGGTCACAGAGTTCCCGGGAGTGACAAATGTGAGACGTTCACGATATCGGCGTTCGCGCCGCTACCGTCGAACGCAGTGACTTCTTCAATTCAACCCACGGACAACCTGGCAAACTCGGCGTTTTTGGATGCATGCCGCGGGAAACACGGCCAACACCTTCCCGTGTGGTTTATGCGCCAAGCAGGTCGATCTTTGCCTGAGTACAAGGCGGTTAGGGGTCCCGGCACAATTCTCAACGCCATCGCCGATCCCGCTCGTTCGATCGAAATCACCTTGCAACCGGTACGTCGTTACGGGGTCGATGCAGCCATCTTGTACTCCGACATCGTCGTGCCGGTGCATGCCATCGGGTTTGGTGTCACTATCGAACCTGGCATCGGCCCTGTGGTAGCTGATCCATTCACCAGTGCTGCTGATCTTGATCGACTCCCCGACCTCGACCCCGAGGTCCACACTCCGTACGTTCTCGAAACGGTTCGCGGGCTGGTGGCCGAACTTGATGTGCCACTCATCGGGTTTGCCGGAGCACCTTTCACTGTCGCCTCATACCTGGTAGAGGGTGGGCCGTCAAAAAACCATGAGCGCACCAAGGCGCTTATGCACGGGGACCCTCAGCTGTGGGCCGCTCTCCTTGATCGCCTGGCTGACATAGCGATTGCCTCGTTGCGTTCACAGGTGCTAGCTGGGGCCTCGGCTGTGCAATTGTTCGATTCGTGGGCAGGGGCGTTGCATCCGCGCGCCTATCAACGACATGTACTGCCAGCCTCACAAAAAGTATTGGCCGCTGTTGCTGACCTCGGGGTACCCCGTCTGCATTTCGGCGTCGGAACAAGTGAACTTCTCCCCCTGATGCGCGATGCGGGTGCCGATGTCGTCGGTATCGACTTTCGAACACAACTCGGTGCTGCACGCGACCGCCTTGGTCCCAACACCGCGGTGCAAGGCAACCTCGACCCCGCCGTGGTCCTCGCCGACTGGCCGGTTGTCAAAGCCGAAGCCCAGGCCGTGCTCGATGACAACGCCGGGCGGCCCGGCTACATCTTTAACTTAGGTCATGGTGTACTCCCCCAAACCAACCCAGACACCTTGGGACGTTTGGTCGATTTTGTTCACTCCGCTCCCCCCATCACCGAGCAATGAAACGAGTCGTCGTTGTCGGCGGTGGCCTAGCGGGACTCGCCGCCGCACACCGACTAACCACCCTCGATTCATCGATCAACGTTTCCCTGTTCGAAGCCACCGGTCGCACCGGCGGAAACATTCGCACATCAGCTTTCGCGGGGACGCAGATCGACGAAGCAGCGGATGCCTTCTTAGTACGCGTGCCGTGGGCCACTGACCTCTGTGGCGAACTTGGGCTCAATGATCTCGTCCACCCATCAGGGCTTCCGGCTTCCATTTGGCACGACGGCGAATTGCGACCACTGCCCAAACCCAACGTAATGGGCATACCTCTTTCCCCCGAATCTCTGCGAGCGTCCGGTCTGGTTAGTGAAACTGGAATCGCCGCGCTCATCGCTGACCTCGCTGGTCATTCACCGATCGTCGACTTCGATGACTCGGTTGGCCAACTCTTACGCGCTCGCCTCGGGGACGAAATCGTCGACAATATTGTCGACCCCCTCTTGGGTGGCGTTTACGCCAACCCCAGCGATGAACTCAGCTTGTCCACCGTCGTACCCCAACTTGCCCATGCCGCCGCTGCGCCAAGTTTCGCACAGGCCCTATTCGACGCTCTGCCTGATTCGACGTCAACACCAGCACCAATTTTCGCCGCCCCTCGTGGCGGAATGCAACGGCTGACCGATGCCCTTACCGAACACTTAGGTAACCGCATTGAGTACAACACATCCGTTACGCAGTTAACCGTCGGGGCCTCAAGAAGCCAGTCCATCGATTTGACTGTCGACGGTTCTAGCCACCCGGCCGATGCGGTTATCCTCGCCACGCCCGCACCAGTCACCTCTCGATTGCTCGGATCCGATTTTGCTCAACCTGTGTTTGTCGACCGGAACCCAACGTCGGTCGCTTTTGTTACTTTGGCCTTTGACCCGACCACTATTGCACCACTCGACCGATCCGGGTTTCTGGTTCCTATGGCGGCAGGACTCACCATGACCGCTTGCTCATTTACTTCGGCCAAATGGCCACACCTCGACACCAATCAGGCCGTACTTCGCGCTGCTGTGGGCCGCACGGGCGACGATGCGATAACCCTCGCTGACGATGCAACCATCACCCAGACCGTTCTTCGCGATCTCAAAACTACGATGGGCATTTCCGTTGCACCCACAGAGGTTCGCATTTCGCGCTGGCGCGAATCATTCCCTCGGTATCGACCGGGCCACCTGGATCGCTTAGCGCAAGCGTCGCAGGCGCTGTCAAGGCACAACATCGCCGTTGCCGGAGCCAGCACGAACGGAATCGGAATACCTGCTTGCATCACTAGCGGTCAAAGTGCCGCCGCGCGTACAGTTGACGCGATTTCATGAACTCCTCCGACGCCAGTCTCGGCCGCACCAGCAATGCCGCTATGCCGGTCGCTATCAATCGCTGTGCGTGGGCCGGCACAAGCCCCGAGGAGCACCACTACCACGACACGGTTTGGGGTGTGCCTCAGCACGACGACAACACGTTATTTCAGTATCTCACCCTCGAAGGGGCCCAAGCCGGCCTTAGCTGGGTGACAATTTTACGGAAGAAACAGGGTTACATCGATGCCTTCGCCAATTTCGATCCGAAGAAAGTAGCTAACTTCTCCGGCGACGATGTCGAGAAATTGTTGAACAATTCCAACATCGTTCGGCATCGAGGGAAAATCGAGTCAACAATCTCTAATGCTCGTGCCGTGCTCGATGTGCAAAAATCAGAAGGCAGCTTCAGCGAATGGTTGTGGAGTTACGTCGACGAGATACCTGTTCAGCACAACTTCGTGTCTACTGGGGAGCTTCCCTCCGAGACCGAACGATCCCGCACTCTGGCTAAGGCGTTGAAGCGTCGCGGGTTCCGATTTGTTGGACCCACAACCGCGTACGCCTTCATGCAGGCTTCGGGCATGGTCAACGATCACATCCAGCGGTGCTTTCGTCACACCGAAGTAACGGCACTCGGCTCCAATCCACCGTAAGCTTCTCCTGGAATGCTCAATCGACCAAGCGGGTTCCGGTACACACTCAAAGGAGTTTCGCAATGGATGTCACCCTCACCGCTAAAGCTGAACAACTACTGCGTCGCAAAGGCGGCACAATGGCCATCGATTTTATCCGGCCGGTTGGTTGAGGCAAAGTCGCTGAGGTGTCGGTCGACACCAACGTCAAAAACAAGAACCTCGCTCCATACCGTCGCCTACGCGTCGATGACTTTCGAATTCTGGTTGCCAAGGAACTCCCTGGCATGGCTTCCCATGTCCACATCGATGCCGGTGGCCTCACGGGGCGCAAGCTACAAATCACTTTCCAATCAAGCAGCCCTGAAGCCGATAGCTGCGATATCTAGTTCCCGCGCTATCGAGCCGCTGGCATGACTAGAGAGCGGGCTTCAACCGCAGCTCTGGCGGTGCTTGGCGGCGGCCTTGTTGCCTTTGCTATGCCTCCATGGGGGTGGTGGCCGTGCGCCTACCTTGGACTAGCGATTGTGTACCAATTAACGGCGGTTGTAAGCCCTTGGGTCCGCTTTCGACGCGGCTCACTTTTTGCCTTAGCTTGGGTAATGCCAGCGATGCTGTGGATGTGGGGCCTAACTATCCCGGGCTACCTCGCGGTAACACCAATCTTTGCTGCAGGCTTTGGACTCCTTTGTGCGGCGGTACCAAACCGGCCTGGACGCAGCATTGGCTTTGTGGGCGCCGTTGTGATCTGGGAAGTGATCCGCTGGACCGTGCCCTTTGGCGGCGTCCCACTCGCGACGCTTGCCATGAGTCAGGTGGATAGTCCGTTAGCGCCGACCGTCCGCCTATTAGGTCCGCTGTTACTCGTAGCACTCACCGCTATGGCTGGGGTTGCGTTGTCAAACCTTTGGACAGTAGGCCGCCAACGTCCAACCATCATGACGAAAGCGGCCTGGCTTCGACTTGCCGTTCCCATCGTTATTGTGCTCGGCGGACCAGTGCTGGCTTCGGTTGCTCCTTCGGGCAATGCGGTTGGTTCTCTCAATGTGGCTTTGGTTCAAGGTGGAGGGGAGCAAGGCACACGGGCACTTAACACCAGCACCGAGGAGGTGTTTCGCCGTCACCTCGAAGCCAGCGCCCTTGTCGAGGATCCCGTAGATCTGGTGGTCTGGCCCGAGAATGCGATCGACACCAACGACCGACTTGAACAAACCCCCAAGTGGGAGATACTCACTGACTTGGCGGCCCAACTTGACGCCGTCCTTGTGGTTGGTGTCACCGAGGACATTTCCGATTCTTCCTTCGTCAATTCTTCGGTTGCAATTTCTCCCGAGGGTGAATCTCTTGACCGTTACGAGAAAAAAATTCGTGTTCCTTTTGGTGAATTTGTTCCCTTTCGTTCACTGATAGAGCCACTCGCCCCGGACTATCTGCCACGACGCGATGCAGCTGAAGGCCAAACAGACTCGGTACTCGAGACGCCTATCGGCACTTTTGGTGCAGTCATTTCGTGGGAGGTATTCTTTGACACACGTGGACGATCTGCTGCACTTGACGGTAGCCAGTTACTGATCAACCAGACCAATGCCTCGTCGTACTGGCTAACGATCTTACAAACACAGCAGGTGGCATCGTCGAAGTTACGTGCCCTCGAATCGGGCCGCTATGTCTTGCAGGTGTCCCCAACCGGATTCACCGGAATTGTTACGCCCGACGGCAATATGTTAAAACGCACGGCGGTTAGCGAGCAAGCCGTGGTGCACGGCACCGTCGAACTTCGCGATGGAAAGACGTTGGCGACTCGGGTTGGTCGTTGGCCAATGGTGATCATGGCGTTGGCGATGTTGGCCGTGCCATGGGTTGAGGCTCGGCGTAGAGCGGTCACGCCGACCGCCACGTTGCCCCCAATCTCCTAACACAGAGTCAACCGCGACAAGGTGAGAAGATCCTCAGTGTTCAACCTCGATGGTGACCGTTACTGGGCCGTCGTTGACGAGCGCTACTTGCATGTCGGCGCGAAACTGTCCCGTCGCCACAGTGGCACCATGCTCAATTAGGCGCTCAACAACACGTTCTATGAGCGGCTCGGCCCGATCAGGCCGTGCCGCCGCAATCCAGCTGGGCCGGCGACCCTTTCCAGTGTCTCCATACAAGGTGAACTGACTGACAACCAACACTTCACCCATGGTGTCGGCGACCGAAAGATTCATCACTCCGTCGGCGTCGTCCATAATCCGCATGGTCCAAATTTTGTCGGCGAGGCGGGCCGCACCCTGCTGGGTGTCGTCATGAGTGACCCCCACGAAAACACATAGACCTGGACCGATTGCCCCAACGCGTTTGTCTTCCACAGTCACCGACGCTTGCGTGACTCGCTGAACCAGGGCTCTCATGGTGAAAGCATGACATCACTCCTCCAAAAACCCACTTAATCGGGAATCGCTGAGGTCATAGTCCAGTGTCCCATCGAGCACTCTGGATCAATCGCGGCGCATTTGGTCGAATCTTCCGCGTCGGGAACATGACCGGCAAATGGGATGTTGTGACACTTGTAGTGCCATTCCGCGTTGATTGGCCTAGCGTTTTAAGCCGCTCGACGTTGGAACTCAACATGTCCTCCCAGATCCCCAAAAACTCACCAGTCGCTCAATCCACTTCTTCCGCGACCCCTGACAAGTTGCGTATTGCCTTGCTTACCTACCGCGGTAAGCCCCACTGCGGCGGCCAGGGCGTCTATATCCGCCAACTGTCCAAGGCGCTAGTCGACCTCGGTCACCATGTTGAGGTGTTTAGCGGGCAGCCCTACCCAAATGTTATTGATGCTGTCGAATTGCACGAGCTCGAGAGCCTCGATATCTACAACGACGCTTTCCCAGGTCGCCGGCCCGCTTTCTGGGAGATCAACGACCTCCCCGACTGGCTCGAAAAGACCCAGTTCAGCTTCGGGACATTTTCTGAGCCCATGGCGTTTTCGCTCCGTGCGTATCGTGCCCTTAAAGAGCGAGTCAACGACTTTGACATCGTGCAGGACAACCAAACATTGGGTTATGGGATCCTCGGAATCGAATACCTGGGCCTCCCCGTACTTGGCACTATTCATCATCCCATCACCGTCGACCGCAAGCTCGAAATCGATGCGGCCAAGACCCTCATGGCCCAAATCGGTAAACGGCGCTGGTATTCCTTCACCAAGATGCAAACCCGCGTTGCCAAGCGCCTCAAGCGCATCATCACGGTCAGCGAGAACTCGTTCAAAGACATCGTAAATGACCACAAAGTCGACCCTGATCGCATGGTGGTGGTTCCCGTCGGTGTCGATCCCGACCTCTTCAAGCCAGACCCATCGGTCACTCGCAAAGTCGGTCAGATCCTCACCACCGCGTCCGCCGACGTCACCCTCAAGGGATTGCCCTACCTCCTTGAGGCGGTGGCCAAGTTACGCACCGAACGGCAAACCAACCTTGTCATCATCGGCCAGTTGAAACAAGGCGGCGAAACAGAATCAACCATCGAGCGCCTTGGCTTAGCTGATTCCCTCACGTGGGTTTCGGGTGTAACAGACGAACGAATCGTCGAGTTATACAACGAATCCGAGGTAGCTGTCGTGCCTTCACTTTATGAAGGCTTCTCCCTTCCCGCTATCGAGGCGATGTCTACGGGAATCCCGCTGGTTGCCACAACCGGAGGAGCACTTCCCGAGGTAGTAGGACCGCACAACGAAACTGCCTTGATCGTCGAACCAGGCAACAGCGATGCTCTGGCAGCGCAAATTGCTGTCGCCCTCGACGACCCTCAACTTCGTGCTCGCATCGGTGCCGCCGGCCGCGAGCGGGTCATTAACAAGTGGAGTTGGCGCCACACCGCTATCGAGACCGTTAAGCAATACCGGATAGTTCTCGAGATGCACGCAGCCGAGCAGGCCGCCAAGGACGCGGCAGCTAACAAGAACACCAAAGCCAACTGATGCTCACCGTTGATTACGACCGTTTCGAACTCCAGCCCGGCATGATCGTGCTCGATCTAGGCTGCGGATTTGGCCGTCACGCCTTTGAGAGTTCTCGCCGCGGTGCCCACGTCGTGACGTGCGATATGGCAGTCCCTGAACTCATCGAGGTAGGCAACACCTACAAGGCGATGATCGAAGCTCGTGAGCTTACGGGCGATGCGCTGGCCGAGTCTGTGGGTGGCGATGCCACCAAGTTGCCGTTCGCTGACAACAC
>CAXMUI010000157.1:0-1902 GCA_964196475.1 uncultured Acidimicrobiia bacterium | reverse complement strand
CGACGGCCACGGAGACCCCAAAGCGGTCGGCTGCCGCCGCATCGCTCGGGATCAACTTCTGCTGCTGGGTCCAAGTCGAACCGATCAGCTCGAACACATAAGCCGACCCGGAATCCGTGCCATTGTCGTCGTCGCGCGGAGATCCGACCACCGCGAACCCGGCGCTCGAGACGGCCACCGCCGTGCCGAACTCGTCAAAGGCCGAACCGTCCGAACTCAACAGCCGCGTCACATCCAGGTCGCATTGTGCCCAGCTGGTGCTCGGAGCAACACTGATTGAGACGACGAAAATAACCACCGGCGCGATGGACCATGAACGAAATCGTACTTCCAATGCCAAATACCGATAGATGCTCAACATCACGATCCCCCGAGTGTTGCGGCGCGCTCTTCAGTTCTACTCGAAACAACTCGAGATATGGTCAAATGTCGTGGATGGAGTCATGATCAGGCGGCCTGTTCTTTGATTCCATCGACGAACTGGGTGCCCCGGATGACCTCGGGCAACAGCGCCGAGCCATTGAGTGCGCGCCATGTTTTTTCGGCACACATCGTCAGCTTGAAGACCATCGCCAGGCAGGCGACGCGGGAGCCACTTCCCTTGGTCCTCTTGGTTCGTAATCGCACCGTGGCGAAGGTTGACTCGATCGGGTTGGTCGTGCGAATGTGCATCCACTGCTCGGCTGGGAAGTCGTAGAACGCCAGGAGGACTTCGCGGTCCTTGGTCAAGCACTGCACGGCTTTGGGGTACTTGGCTTGGTAGGATTCGACGAAGAGATCGAACGCCTTGTGGGCCTCCCGACGTGTCTCAGCCATCCAAATATCATGCAACATGTTCTTGGCCTTGGCCTGTTTGCTCTTGGGCAACTTGTTCAGCACGTTGCCGGTCTTGTGCACCCAGCAGCGTTGCTCACGCGATTCGCCATAGACCTTACGCATCGCTTTCCAGAAGCCGAGGGCTCCGTCGCCAACGGCCAACTGCGGACCTGCTTCGAGGCCCCGTGCCTTGAGATCGAGCAGGAGTTCCGTCCACGATTGCTCGTTCTCGCGGAAGCCGTCCTCGATGGCGATCAACTCCTTCTTGCCCGATTCCGTCGCCCCCATGACCACCAGGATGCACTGGCGGTCTTCTTCGAGGCGGATATTGAAGTAGATGCCATCGACCCACCAATACACATAGCGCTTGTCGGCGAGCGAGCGTTTGCTCCAGGCCTCGTGATCCTGTTGCCAGACCTGCTTCAAGCGGACGACCGTGGATGCGGACAGCCCAGGCGCATCGGGTCCCAGCAGCGCAGCCAAAGCCTGGCCGAAGTCACCCGTGCTGATTCCACGAAGGTACAACCATGGAATCAACTCCTCGATGCTCTTGGTCTTTCGCAGATACGGAGGCAGGATGTCGCTGGTGAACCGCAAGCGGTTGCCCTCATCATCGACCCGCTTGTCATTCACGCGCGGCTGCTTCACGGGAATGGCACCGAGGCCGGTTTGCAGTTCACGTTCGGGCGCATGGCCGTTGCGGACGACCAGGCGGTGGCCATCGGCGTCGCGTTTGTGGGCATGAGCGGCAATGTAGTCGGCCACTTCAACTTCGATCGCGTTGCCCAGCATCTCCCGGGCGCCCTCACGCAGGATCTCGGTCAGCACGTCTTTCGTCGAAGCCTCTGGATTCTGGAGTGGCGTTGTCGTATCGTTCTTCACGGGGCGTATCCTCCTGTGTTAGGAACGGGTGCGGTTTGCGTCACACCCAGGGTACGCCGCCTTTTTTCAATCCTCAAATCCACAACATCTGGTTATAGCTCCCCAAACATTCCAGCGGAGAGATAATAGCAATGCCATGCGTCAACGCTGTTCCATGCGTAGGTGATTCTAACGTAGCTCACGCCCCACAGCCCGACGCTGAGC
>CAXMUI010000156.1:0-6386 GCA_964196475.1 uncultured Acidimicrobiia bacterium | reverse complement strand
CGCTCACCACCGGAAAGGTTGGTGACATCGGCATCGCCGGGCGGAACACGCAGGGCGTCCATGGCGATCTCGACGGTGCGTTTGAGATCCCAACCGTTGGCGGCTTCGATACGTCGTTCGAGTTCGGCTTGTTGGTCGCCGAGCTTTTCGTAGTCGGCCTCGGGGTCGCTCCAACCGGCAAGCACCTCGTCATATTCGGTGAGTAGGCCGGCGATTTCGCCGACCCCGTCCATAATGTTGCCCTGGACATCTTTGGCAGGATCGAGATGGGGCTCTTGTTCGAGTAGTCCGACGGTGAAGCCCGGGCTGAGCCGGGCCTCGCCGGTGAAGTCTGTATCGAGTCCGGCCATGATCTTGAGTAGGGTCGACTTACCGGAGCCATTCGCACCGAGGACGCCAATTTTGGCTCCTGGATAGAAACTCAGGTAAATACCCTTGAGAATGTCGCGATCGGGGGGAACGAAGCGACCAAGGTCGCGCATTGTGAAGATGAACTCAGCAGCCATGGTGAGTGACTCTAGAGGCGTTCACGGTTGGTGCAATGGCCGATACGGTCATCGGGTGACCAACATTCAAGCTGTCCTCTTTGATATGGGTGGCGTACTTACCACCAGCCCATTCGACAACTTTGGTGAGCTAGAGCGTCGTAGGGGGTGGCCCGAGAATCTCATCATCAAGATCAATTCATTGAACCCCGACACCAATGCATGGGCGCGGTTCGAACGAGGGGAGCTTGATCAGGCAGGTTTCGTAGCGGTGTTTGATGCCGAAGCGCGTGCCATAGGCCACGAAGTCCACGGGCACGACGTGCTTGCGTGCCTTGATGTCGAGGTGCGACCCGCGATGGTTCGTGCGCTAAAGGTGTGTGCGGCCAACTTTAAGACGGCATTACTCACCAATAATTTTAAGGCAATCAGCCATAGCAACGAGGTGCAAGGGTTTGCCGCTGCGGTTGCCGAATTGCATGCCACCTTCGACTTTGTGGTGGAGTCGGCCAAAGCGGGGGTGCGTAAGCCCGATCCTCGTTTTTATGAGATGGCCTACGAGGCTTTGGGAGTCGATCCGACCGAGTGCATCTTTCTTGATGATCTTGGTATGAATCTCAAACCGGCTCGTGCCATGGGTATGACTACGATCAAGGTCACCTCCGAAAAGCAGGCTCTGGTTGACCTCGCCGCGGCAACGGGATTGTCCTGGGACTAATTGGAGACATATTTAAGAAGCGGGCTGATCCGCCGATAGTTCAACCATGGACGTACACACTCACGCCATCCGACCAATATGGGACAAGGTTGCGCAGCTAGAGGCACGGCTCGCTCAGTCGTGCCCGATGGCGGTTGCTTTAGTCGACGGACTCGGCGCGGTGATGTGGGCCAATACGCAGGCCCGCGCCATGGTTCAGTACTCAGGCGACGATCTTGTAGGGACCAGCATTATCGATTTCGTGCATCCTGAAGATCTCATGATGGTCGCTGACTCTATGGACTTTGCCACCGGGGGCACCAGTGAGGTGATGGGACCTACACGCATTCGCTACGTCGATGGCGATGGCGACTCTCGCTACACCTACTTGTGGGCCCAGAACTTCATTGATGATCCTGAAATCAACGGCATGATCATCGTCTTGTCCAAGGAAGCGGCCCATGATGTATTAGGCGCAGCAGTGTCAAGTGCCGCCGCTGGTGAAGGTATCGATGAAACACTCGGTCTTATAGCGCACTCCATAGAAGTCGCCCCCTTCGATGCCCACGCGGCGGTGCTCCGTTATACCGACACCACGCTGCTCGATGTTGACGTGGTGACTTCACCGGACGCTCCGGATTACCTTGATCGGGTCGATCCAGAATTGCCCTGGATACGGTCGCTCCGCTTGAACCGAGGAGTCGACGAGACGAATTTGGCACGATTTGGCCCAGATTTCGATCCCGCAGTAACGGGCACTGAATATGTGTGGTGCCGTCCAATCCCGACCTCCGATGACACTATGGCGGTTCTCGTGGTGTGTACGAAACAGTCGTACAGTCCGACGCCTAATCAACTCGTCCAGATGGTTCGCACGGTTGAAGTTGCACAAGTTGCTTTGCAGATTGACTCCGACAGAACCCGGTTGAAGCATGCGGCGACTCATGATCACCTCACAGGTCTGGCTAACCGTGAACTGCTGGCGAGTTTCGAGTCAGACCTCAGCGAGGCAGCCGTATTCTTTATCGACCTTGATCATTTCAAGCAGATCAATGACCAACATGGTCACGCGATTGGCGATGCGGTCCTGAGGGTTACTGCGAAACGGATTGATCGATCGATTCGTTCGGGTGATCTGGCGGTGCGGATCGGCGGGGACGAGTTTGTTGTGGTTTGTCATCCGCGCTGTTCTGCGGAGGACGCCGAACAGGTCGCTCACCGCATTCTTAATGCGGTGGCCCGGCCAATCTCTATAGAAGGTCTCGTACTTGACGTCAGCGCCAGCGTCGGCATAGCGCTCGGGAGTTTGGACTGCACATTGGCCGATCTAATGGCGTCAGCAGATGGCGCCTTGCTCCAAGTGAAGTCCAGCGAAAAGGGTGCCTACAACTTCGCTTAGAAAATCGGCCATGATGGCATCATGGGAATTGCCGATTTCGAAGTGGTGGATGCGCGGTTCGCGGGCTGTTTTAGTCGCAGCGCCGAACTCGAAAAGCTGTGGACTGGGGCTCGATGGAACGAGGGGCCGGCGTACTTTCCTGCACTTCGCAGTTTGGTATGGAGCGATATCCCTAACGATCGTTTGCTGCAGTGGGATGAGACTACGGGTGTAACCGGTGTGCTGCGCGAAGGAAATGATGCTTACGCCAATGGAAATACGGTCGATCGGCAGGGGCGATTGGTGTCATGTGAGCATGGCAGTCGCAGCGTGGTTCGCACCGAGCACGATGGGTCCCGCACGGTGCTCGCCAGCCACTGGAACGGCATGCGCCTCAATTCGCCCAACGACCTGGTAGTCAAGTCTGACAACACGGTGTGGTTCACTGACCCGAGCTACGGGATTCAATCGGACTACGAGGGTTTCAAGGCCGATAGCGAGATCGGAGCTGAGAGCGTGTATCGGATCGATACCGACGGTTCGATCACCATGGTTACCGATGCGTTGCCTCGGCCCAACGGGTTGGCGTTCTCCGCTGATGAGTCGATCTTGTACATCGTAGATTCCGCTGGCCCGGCCCATGGTGGTCGCAAAGCAATTCACCACTTCGATGTACATCCCGACAACTCCTTGACGGGCGGCGACCTCCTGGCTGAAAGCACGCAAGGCACCTTCGATGGATTTCGCCTTGATACTGCGGGAAATATCTGGACCAGTGCCGGTGATGGCGTGCACTGTCTCGACGCCGAAGGCACCCTGCTGGGCAAGATCTACGTACCTGAGGTCGTATCGAACGTGTGCTTTGGTGGACTCAAACGTAACCGGTTATTTATTACGGCGACCACGTCGGTTTACTCAATGCTGCTCCCGGTCAATGGAGTCGCCACGTTCTAGGAACGGCCTTGGCCAACAGGGAGTTCGATAGACCCATCTTGGAAGCATCCATACGCCGACAGGCAATGGTGCTCGTACCCTTGAGTGGTGGCAAGAAAGAAGCGTGTTGTGACCGTGGTGTGGGTGGTGTTTGGCTTGGTTTTGACGGTTATCGCCGGCACGACGTTGCGATGGACGGGCGCTCCGTCTGCGGTGGCCTTCGACGAGATTGGCGATGCGGACGCGATTGTTATGTTTGTGGGCGGCAAAGGTGAACGAATGCAGATGGTTTATGACCTTGTCGATCAAGGTGTGGCTGACGCGGTCGTGATTCCCATTGACGGCGAAGGGCCAGAATGGCTACGCGACACCGACGTGTGCGGAGGCACTGAAGTGCAGGTGTTCTGCCCGACTATTGAATTCTCCGACACCAAGGGTGAAGCTCGAACAATCGCCAGTTTGATTCATGATCAGGGCTGGAACCATGTTGTGGTGGTTACGTCAAAATACCACGTTGAACGAGCAGTGCTTCGGTTAGGGCGTTGCTTTGATGGCCAGATCTCTGCCGTTGCCGCCGAACCAGACCTTGGTGTGTTCGGGTGGCTAAAAAAGGTGAGCCATGAGTGGCTCGGGACTATCGAGGCGCAGACCATCGACCGCAGTTGTTAAATCATGTTGCTAGTGTGCCGGAAATGCGCATCGCTACTTGGAACGTCAATTCACTGAATGCTCGGATGCCTCGCGTCGAGGAATGGTTGGCGCTCGCCCAACCTGACGTCTTGTGTATGCAGGAGACCAAGATGAAGAACGAGGCCTTCCCAGCTCTGGCTTTTCAGGCTCTTGGGTACGAGTCGTTTCACCATGGTGAAGGTCGGTGGAATGGTGTGGCGATCTTGTCGAAGGTGGGGCTCGAGGATCCGGCGATTGATTTTGACGATGGTGGCGAACCCGATCAGGACGCACGCATTTGTTGGGCCACCTGTGATGGTGTTCGGGTGGCTAGTGCTTACATTCCAAATGGCCGTGAGGTCGATCACGATCATTACCACTACAAACTCGATTGGTTTGGACGATTGCGAAAGCACCTTGATACTGCGTGTGATCCGTCGCAGCAGGTAGTGGTGCTGGGCGACTACAACGTGGCCCCCGAAGATCGTGATGTTTGGGATCTCAAGCACTTCGAAGGAGCGACGCATATCACTCCGCGTGAACGGACCGCTTTGCAAGACGTGGTCGATTGGGGTCTTGTCGATGTCTTTCGCCAGCGCTTTCCTGACGATGGTGGCCTTTACACCTACTACGACTATCAAGCCGGCCGTTTCTACAAACGGCAGGGCATTCGTATTGATCTGATCTTGGCGACGCAGTCGTTGGCGGATCGGACGGGCTTAGTCATCGTCGATCGCAACGCACGCAAGGGCGACAAGCCTTCTGACCATTGCCCACTTGTTGCCGAATTTGATTTGGACGCCTAAGTGCTACTCGCTGCATTAACCGAAGGCGCCGCGACCACCGGCGAACGACTTACTTCTCTCGATGAGCACGAGCTTCTGGTGTTCTGGGTGCAGTTGTTTGTCTTGGTGAGCTTGGCACGAGCATTTGGTTTCGGGTTTCGAAAGTTGGGTCTGCCATCAGTAATTGGCGAACTCATGGCCGGACTTGTCCTAGGTCCGTCGGTGTTTGGTCAAGTGTGGCCTAGCGGATTTGATTGGTTCTTGCCGGAAAGCGCCACCCAGTCCGCCGCGTTGTTGGCCGTGAGTTGGATCGGCATTTTGTTGCTGCTTGTCGTCACCGGTTTTGAGACCGATCTGAGTTTGATCGCCAAGTTGGGTAAGCCGGTTGCGTGGGTGAGCGCGGGCAGCCTGATTGTGCCGTTTGCTGCCGGTCTGGTTTTGGCTTATCAGTTGCCCGAGTCGATCTTTCTGGGTGACGACACCACGAAGCTTGCGTTTGCACTGTTTGTTGCGACCGCTTTGAGCGTGTCCGCGTTGGCGGTGGTGGCCAAGATCTTGTCCGAGATGGGACTCATGCGCCGCGACTTCGGCCAAATCACTGTCGCTGTGGGCATGGCTAACGATCTCATCGGCTGGATCATGCTCGGAATATTCACCGGTATTGCCACGTCCGGCAAGGTCAGTGTCAGCGGGATTGCTGCCACCGTGGGTGGTCTGGCGTTGTTCATAGGGTTGGCGCTAACCGTTGGACAACGTGGCGTGGATTGGGCACTCAAGCGGGTTCGTCGCGATGGTCACAACATCAGCGGCGCGATATCGGTGTGCATGATTGTGGTTCTGGGTTTTGGTGTGGTGACGCAGTACCTGGGTGTCGAGGCTGTGCTGGGAGCGTTCATTGCGGGCGTGGTGCTCGTGCGATCGCGCTTCCAACAAGACGAGGTCATCCATCACATCGAGTCGCTTACCGCGGCACTGTTTGCACCACTGTTCTTCGCTACGGCGGGGTTGCGGCTTGATCTACGCACGCTCAATGATTCCGAGGCATTGGCGTGGACAGCCGGAATTATCGGCGTGGCGATCGGTGCGAAGTTCGTGGGCGCCTATGGCGGTGCCCGTCTCGCTGGCCGTGGTCACCGGGCAGGACTGGCTCTCGGAGCGGGGCTCAATGCCCGTGGTGCGCTCGAGGTGGTTATTGGCACGGTGGGTCTGTCGTTGGGTGTTTTTTCGAAGACCGCTTTCACCGTGATTGTATTGGTTCCGGTCATTACGTCAATATTCGCGTCGTTGTCGTTGCGGGCGATTGTGCGAGGATTTCATGGCAGCCCCGAAGAGCTCAAACGGTTGGGCCGCGAGGAAGCACTGAGCCGAAATCTGGTGGTCAAGAACGCCCGGATGCTTATTCCTAGTCGAGGTCATCCGGCGTCGATAGCTGCGGCTCA
>CAXMUI010000155.1:0-21226 GCA_964196475.1 uncultured Acidimicrobiia bacterium | reverse complement strand
ACAAACTTCGACGACTTTTCGGTGCTGTATTGCGAGGCGAGTTCGACCGCCTCATTAAGCACCACATTTCGAGGAACATCGGGTCGGTGCGCTAGCTCGTATACACCGATACGCAAGATATGTCGGTCGAGCGCTGCCATTCGGTCGACCGTCCAACCATGGGCGTAGTCATTAAGTAACTCGTCGATTGTGGCGAGATTTTCTTCGACGCCGGTAACAATATCGACGGTGAATTGTTCAGGGGGAAGCGGTAGTGCGCTAATGACCTCTGCCACTAAGCACCCGCGTGACTCTGCCTCGTAGAGGAAGGTCAACGCGCGTTCGCGTGCGTCACGCCGAGGTGTGCTCAGCGCTGGATCGATCTTATTCACGCGCGGCTCATGTAATCACCGGTGCGGGTGTCAACTTTGATCGACTCATCAGGACCGACAAACAGCGGCACCTGGACAACGAGACCAGTTTCGAGCGTTGCTGGCTTGGTTGCACCCGACGCACGATCGCCCTTCTCGCCTGGTTCGGTAGCGGCAATTGCCAGCACGACAGATGAAGGTAGGTCGACTCCGACAATTTCGGTGCCGTACATGAGCAAAGTGGCTACAGAGTTTTCGATGATGTAGTTCGCTGCATCACCAAGCTGTATGGGGTTGATCGACATCTGGTCGTAGGTTTCGGTATCCATGAAGATGTAGTCAGTGCCATCGTTGTAGAGGTACTGCATGTCGCGCTTGTCAATATTGACCCGCTCCATCTTTTCGCCTCCTCGGAACGTTTTGTCAACAACTGCTCCAGTGCGAACGTTCTTCAGTGTGGTGCGAACGAACGCGGGACCCTTGCCCGGCTTCACGTGTTGAAAGTCGACGACCGAAACAAGCAGATTTTCGAGTTCGAGCGTCATGCCGTTCTTGAGGTCAGAGGTGGAAATGGTTGGCATAGCAGGTCCTTGCAGGTAATTCTTCGATCACCGGTGCGGCAATCGACCTAATAAAGCTAGTGGTTCAGAGACCTATTAAGTCGTTTCTCTAGTCGGCCGAACCGAATCAAGAGCCGCTACAAGCAGTGCCGGATCGATCCCCGAAACTGGCTCGACGCCATCAGGCCCATCGAGGACGAACGTTACGCCGTCGATGGACTTCTTGTCGCGGCTAAAAAGATCGACGATGACTTGTTCATCTAGACCGGCAGGCATTGTGGTAACAAGATCGTTTTGGGCCAGCAACTGGTGATGCTCAGCAACACGATCGGTATCGATACGACCAAGTCGGAGCGCTAAGTCAGCGGCGTAGATAAGGCCGATAGCCACTGCTTCGCCGTGCAGCAGCGCATGGTCGGTGGCATTTTCCAGGGCGTGCGCCAAGGTGTGTCCGTAATTTAGGATTGCCCGTCGTCCGGATTCGCGTTCATCGCTCGAAACTACGTCGGCCTTGATGCGAACCGAAGCGGCGATTTGTTCATCGAAGCTCAGTTTGGTGAAGTCGACATCGGACAAAAAATGGTATTTGACCATTTCACCTAGGCCGCAACGCATTTCGCGGGGTGGCAATGTAGCCAATACCGCCGGATCACAGATCACGGCCTGAGGTTGCCAGAAGGCGCCCACCAGATTCTTGCCTTCGGGCAGATTCACTCCGCATTTCCCGCCAATGGCGGCATCAATTTGTCCAAGCAACGTGGTCGGAACATGCACCACAGCGGTTCCGCGGTGGTAGCTCGCCGCTGCGAACCCAGCGACATCGGTAACGACGCCGCCCCCTACACCAATAACGACATCATTGCGGGTGAGTCCCCATTGGGCGAACTGGCTGCACAGGTCTTCGATGGTCGCTAATCGTTTGGCGTGTTCGCCGTCGCCAATGGTGAACACCTTGGTTTCGATACCGGGATGAACCGACACTGGAATGCCGGCCTGGGTGACGACGGCCGCCCGTTTGGCACCGACCGGCATGTTGTCGGCCAACGCCTCAACAGCGCCGCGGCCGACCACCACGTCGTACCCGCGATTGCCAAGATCAACGCGAATGGTTTCCATGTCGCTGGATCGTACTCCCCCACCACCCCCGGCATTACCCAAATTTGGGCAAGCGGTGTCGCGGCGTTGCAGGTGAGCCGGAATCTGGCTATTTACCAGGCCGTACTGATGTATTGGGTCTCACAGAACTCGAGAATGCCTTCGCTCGCTCCCTCACGCCCAAGCCCACTTTGTTTCATGCCGCCAAACGGGGCAGCTGGATCAGAAATTGATCCACGATTGAGGCCAATCATTCCCGCCTCTATCCGCTCAGAAACCGCTAGCCCACGCGCGAGGTCTGCCGTGTAGACGTAGCCGGTAAGTCCCATTTCGGTGTTGTTCGCGGAAGTGATCATCTGGTCGACGTCGGTGAAGGGAATCACGGGGGCAACGGGTGCGAAGATTTCCGCCCTTGTGATGGGCGCGTCGGAGGCAACGTCGGCGAGGACGGTCGGCTCAAAGAAGAATCCCTTGCCTTGGAGGGCATTGCCGCCAAGCACCGCTTGCGCTCCTCCAGCAACTGCGCCGTCCACAAGTGCCGTCACGTCAGCTACGGCCTTGGCGTTGATGAGCGGTCCGCACCCGACCCCCACATCCATACCATTTCCGAGTTTCACCTCGGCCATGGCTGCTGCCAAACGTTGCGTAAACTCCTCCGCTACCTGCCCCTCCACAAAGAACCGATTGGCAGCAGTGCATGTTTCGGCCGAGTGCCGCATTTTGGCCACCATCGCGCCATCGACTGCTGCGTCTATATCGGCATCTCCAAAGACAATAAAAGGAGCATTGCCCCCTAGCTCCATTGCCACTTTTAACACCCGATCGGCGGCACGGCGCAACAACACCCGTCCGACCTCGGTTGAGCCGGTGAAAGAAACCATCCGTACGGATTGGTGATCCACAGCAGCATCAAACCAGCTTCCCGCGTTTGCGGTCGGAACGACGTTTACGACGCCCGGCGGAACACCGGCTTCCGTGAGCAACTCGGCTACACGCAATGCCGTTAGCGGTGTTTCTTTGGGCGGTTTGATAACGACAGCGTTGCCCGCACCTAGAGCGGGCGCTACTTTGCGCGTAATCATGGCTGCAGGGAAGTTCCAGGGCGTGACCATCACCACGACGCCGACCGGAGGATGATGCACAATAATCTTGTTGGCCCCAGACGGAGCCGTTCCAATACTGCCCTTAATACGTACGGTCTCTTCGGCGTTCCATCGAAAGAACTCGGCGGCGTAGGCCACTTCGCCCTTGGCGTCGGCCAATGGCTTACCGTTCTCTCGCACAATTATCTCAGCCAACTCATCGGTGTGATCGAGAAGTACTGACCAGCAATTACGAAGGATCTCCGACCGGTCACGCGGTGCCACCTTGGCCCAGATCTTCTGAGCCGCTGCCGCGACATCACAAGCATTGTGGGCATCCGCGGGAGTGCCTGCTGCAACCGAAGCAAACTCTTCACCAGTAGCGGGATCGAGCACACTGATTCGCTCGCCGTCTGCTCCAGCTTTCCACTCTGCACCAATGTATAGATCTGATTTCATAAGCAATCTCTTCGTCTCTTCGTGCGCAACTTCGTCAAAGCATTTTACTCGTAACGGGCCGGTTTGAAAAGACCAACTAAATAAAGGAACAGGTAATGATTCCGTGGGGACCGAAATCGATCTCGAAATTGTCACCAGCCCGGCACATAACCGGCCGAGTGAACGAACCGGCCAGTATTGTCTGGCCCGCTTCGAGACCTTGTCCGAACTGGGCGAAACGCTGGGCGAGCCAGACAATACCCATGACCGGGTCGTCGAGCACCCCAGCCGCTACTCCTGTTTCTTCGACCACACCATTGCGCTTGAGAATGGCACTAACCCACCGCAGATCGGTGACCACGGGATCGATTGGGTTTCCGCCGGTAATGATTCCTGCGTTGGCGGCGTTGTCGGAGATTGTGTCAAAGACCGTGCGGGAAACACCATCGTCTGGATCAATTCGGTGAGAACGCGCATCGATGAGTTCGATAGAGGGGATAACGCGCTCGGTGGCCGCCAAAACGTCTTCGCGGGTGACGTCAGCCCCGGACAACGGTGCGGACAATACAAAGGCCAATTCAACCTCGAGGCGTATGTCGCAAAATTGCGCAGCGGCAAGGACCGCACCATTGTCAAAGAACATGTAGTCCAACAGCGTGCCGAAGTCTGGTTCGTCGATCTTCATCGCCAACTGCATAGCTCGCGACGTCAATCCAATCTTGTGACCGCCAACCGAAGCTCCATCGGCGATTTGTTGATCCACCCACGCTCGCTGACATGCGTAGGCATCAGCGATATCCATGTCCGGGTAATCCACCGTGATGCGCCGGATTTGGCGGCCTTGTTGACGAGCACGTTCATGACGGGCCGCCACTTCTGCAATTTGATCAGATGTGAGCATCAGCCGTGGTTACCAAGCTTAGGAATGCTGTGGTCTCCGTAGGCGACGGCGATGTTCTTCGTCTCCATATAGAAATCGAAGCTGTAGTCGCCACCATCGCGGCCAATACCGCTTCGTTTCACGCCACCGAACGGCGCCGGAAGGTGCCGCACGTTCTGCGAATTGACCCAAATCATTCCTGCCTCTAGATCACGGGCGACGCGATGCGCACGCCCCGTGTTACTCGTCCAGAGATAGCCGGCGAGGCCATATTGGATGTCGTTGGCCTTGGCCACCGCATCGGCTTCGTCGTCGAAGGGAATTACCGTGAGCACTGGACCGAAGATCTCCTCTTGGGCCACCCGCATATTATTCTCGGCCTGAGCAAACATCATCGGGTTGACGTATTGCGAGTCATGGTCCACGTCGCCTCCGCCGCCCACAACCACTTTGGCTCCGTCCTGGTTGGCAATGTCGACGTAGCTGCGCACCTTGGCACATTGCCGTGGGTGGATGATCGGGCCAATCTCGGTTGCTGGATCAAGAGGATCGCCAACATTGATCGCAGCAATTCGTTGCTCGATCCTGGCCTCGAAATCGTCCCGGATGGACCGTTGCACGAGCAATCGACTACTTGATGTACACCGTTCGCCGTTGAGGCTGTAGATCATGAAGATCACTGCATCGAGCGCCCTATCTAGGTCGGCGTCGTCGAACACAATTACCGGATTCTTACCGCCAAGTTCGAAATGCACTCGCTTGAGCGTCGGCGCTCCTTGAATTTGGATCGCCGTGCCAGTGCTGGACTCACCCACGAACGCTATAGCAGCGATGTCGGGATGCTCGGTAAGCGTTTTGCCGGCGGTCTCACCCAACCCGTGCACCACGTTGAGTACGCCAGGCGGCAAACCGGCTTCCAGCGCAATATCGGCCAGCAGCGCGGCACTTAACGGGCTCCACTCAGCTGGCTTTTGCACCACGGTGCAACCGGAAGCCAACGCTGGTGCGATCTTCCAGGTCGACAACATGAACGGCGTATTCCAGGGTGTAATCACACCGATTGGGCCAATGGGTTGGCGCATCGTGTAGTTGATGTGGTCCTCGGTGGGCAACGACACCCCGTCGTTGGCGCTGGGAGCCAGGTCGGCGAAAAATCGGAAGTTCGCGGCGCCACGAACCGCGGCTGCGGCCATGAAACGAATCGGTTGACCAGTGTCGATGCTTTCGACGATGGCTATCTCAAGTGCTCGTTCCTCAATGAGGTCGGCCACCTGGTGCAAGATGCGCTTACGTTCGGCACCCGGCGTGACGCTCCACGTGGCGAATGCTTCTTTCGCCGCGGCAGCAGCCGCGTCGATGTCGTCGACATCACCCGAGGCAACTTCGCCAAGCACTCGTCCGTCAATGGGCGAGTTGTTCGTAAAAGTCGCCCCACTTGCGCTAGCCACTTTGTTCCCACCGATGAGGTGCAGCAACGGTGCTGTACCAAACTTTGGCATCAACTCAGCGGCAGTCGCCAAGTTCTGTTGGTACGTTCCTGCTGCAGCCATCGGGGACCCTTTTCGGTTTATGGGTGACATTTCGTGATGCGGCACATGGCTGTGATCAAATACTCTGGGTCACAACCAATGCGTCGGCCTCTACGTTAGACCGAAGCGACTTGGCAACCGAAAGCGAAATCCCAAAATGCGACTTCTCAGCTATTCGATCAACGGCAAAGCCTCGTTTGGTATCGCGTCGGAGACCGGCGTGATTGATCTCGCCAACAAACTCACCGACGTCCGCGACCTAAGCGACCTCATCGAGAAGGATGCACTCAGTGCAGCGGCGTTGTTTGTCACTGCCGACGACGATCACTCCTACGCCGACATCGTCTTCGAACGCACCATTCCCCGCCCGGGCAAAATCTATTGCATTGGTGTGAACTACGGCGGGCGCAACGCCGAATACAAAGACGACTCAGTTGAGGCACCAAAGCCCAGTGTCTTTGTGCGGTTTCCTGCTTCACTTACGGGCCATGGTCAGTCGCTGATCCGTCCACCTGAGAGCCCACAACTGGACTATGAGGGCGAAATCGTGGTGGTCATTGGCAAGTCCGGGCGTCGCATTCCAGAATCGGTGGCGATCAATCACATTGCCGGTCTTTCGCTTGGCAACGAAGGCACCATTCGGGACTGGGTGCGCCATGCCAAATTTAATGTCACCCAAGGAAAGAACTGGGAGTCATCGGGGTCGATGGGGCCATGGATGGTCACTATGGACGAGATTGCTGATGTCACCGATTTGCACATCACTACGCACGTCAACGGCGAACCTCGCCAGGACGACAACACATCGTCGATGGCCTACTCATTGGCCTACCAGATCGCGTATCTGTCCACGTTCTGCGAACTCGAAGCCGGAGACATCATCTATAGCGGCACACCAACGGGTGCCGGCGCCCGGTTTGATCCGCCCAAGTACCTCGTGCCGGGCGACATTGTCGAGGTAGCGGTGTCAGAAATCGGCACCCTAAGCAACCCCGTGGCCGACGAGGTTATTTAACAGTCGCAAATACGCAGTCGAGGTAGGCGCCTTCGCTGAATCCGACCGGGTGATCTAAGCCGTGTCCGGTAGTGGCTATCACTTCGGTTTGCGCGCCGGCATAACCCGCGGCACTTTGTACGCCGAACAAGAACTGTTCACTATCGACGCGGCTGGAACACGATGCTTGCACCAACAAGCCACCTTGCTTTATCAATGGCACCGCTAGGTGCGTAAGTCGTTGGTAGGCCCGCAGGGCCCGATCGACCTCGTGCTGACGTTGAGCAAATGAGGGTGGATCGACAATGACGACATCGAATTTGCGCCCCCGGCGTCCAAGTTCTTCCATGACCTTAAAAGCATCGCCTTCTTCGGAGGTGAACTGACAGTTCGCCACACCGGGATTGTCTTGATTCCGTTCGACGTTACAGGTCAGAGCTTTGAGGGCATGCCCGCTGAGGTCGACACTGTGTACCGACTCGGCACCGCCTGCTGCGGCGTGCAACGAGAACCCTCCGGTGCAGCTAAAGACGTCGAGTACCGTCGTACCCATCGACAGGTCACGAACCCGACGGCGGTTATCGCGCTGATCAAGAAAGTGACCGGTCTTTTGACCGTGGACAACGTCGGCTTCGAAGCGCAGTCCGTTCTCGACGAAGTCGATCGTCTCGGTTGGCACTTCTCCACGCAGCGCAACCCCATCGACCAGTCCGAATGCAACTGGTCCGTCGGCCTTTCCGAATGCTGCCTGATGGGCGACGTTGCGAGAAAGTCGTAAGACCACCGTGTCGACACCTATGGCGTCGACGACTGCTTTTAGCCATGGAACCCAAACCAACGAGTAAAGCTTTACTACTGCTACCCCGGCGTAGTAGTCGATTACGAGACCCGGTAGGCCGTCATTCTCACCGTTGACCAGTCGATAGGCGGTGGTGTCGTCGTCGTCAATTAGGGGTTGGCGAATACTCACTGCTTCGCCGATACGCGCGTTAAACCAATCGGCATCGATAGTGACCGGTTTGCCTTGGTGCAACATGCGCAGGCGAATAGGCGATGATGGGTCATAGAGGCCGATACCAACAAATGCTCGATCCTTGTCGAAAACCACAGCCAGGTCGCCCGGTTGCCCCTCATGACTTACCGACTCGATCGAACCATCGAAAACCCACGGATGACCTGACCGGATATGACGTTGCGCATCTTTCGTGACGCGTACCGCCATTCGCTTAGCCGACGGCTTGGGAAGCTTGTCAAGATTAGGCACGAGTGAATTGGGCACATCCCAAGTCTAGGTGCGGCCCGAAGATGTCGTAGGCTCAAATCATGTCTTCACCCGTTGCTCAAGTTGTCGACCTCGGCGATCAGTGGCCATGTATTGATCCCTTTCTGTTTTGTGTTCACCACCTCGACCAGTATCCGGCCGCCAACGCATCCATGGGCCCCAATGCATCGCTTGCCGGTCGCTCGATCGGTTCGGACTTCGAAGGTCTCGATGGCTGGCGTATGTACCACGGGTCCACGATTCCTGGCTTCCCGCAACACCCCCATCGGGGCTTCGAAACGATCACGTACGCCCGGCAAGGGTTTATTGACCATGCCGATTCACTGGGTGCCTCCGCTCGTTTCGGGCGGGGCGATGTTCAGTGGATGACCGCTGGTTCCGGCATCGTGCACAGCGAAATGTTCCCGTTGTTCGATGCCGCCGGACCTAATCCGTTGGAGCTCTTCCAGATCTGGATCAATCTTCCGGCCGAAGACAAGATGGTCGATCCGCATTTCTCGATGCTGTGGGATCGCGATATTCCTCGGATCAGCGTGACCGATAGCGCCAACAAGGTCACCAAGATCACGGTCATTGCAGGATCTTTGCAGAACCACACGCCCGCCGCACCACCGCCTCATTCGTGGGCTAGTCGTACCGATGCCGATGTAGCGATCTGGCACATCGTTATGGAAGCCGGGGCACAGTACGAACTTCCGGCGGCAGGTCCCGAAACGGTGCGGGCGGTTTATGTGTTTTCCGGTGACACCTTGCAGGTCGCCGACACGAATGTTCGCAATCGCCAGGCCGCCGTCTGTGCCGCGGGAGTTCCTCTGGCCCTTACCGCCGGGTCGGAACCAACCGAGGTTCTCGTATTACAAGGCCGCCCCATTGGAGAACCGGTGGCCCAGTACGGACCGTTCGTGATGAATACCGAAGCCGAAATCGAAGAAACCTTCGCTGACTATCGCCAGACTCAATTTGGGGGATGGCCCTGGCCAAAGCCCGACCCAATCCATGGCGACGCACCAACCCGATTCGCCAAGCATTCTTCGGGCAACGTCGAGACTCCTGACGTTGAGTCCTCCCCGGCGACCTAGCCCGTTTCTGCCACGGCGGAAGCTGTATTTGCCATATTGCTGCGATGGACTCCAAGGCGGCGCTCCAGTATTCTCTCCGCCTTTTCTGGGTGTTGCAGCATGTACTCAGTAAGCGGCGAAAGGCCCGGGCCCATCTGGCAGGAGTACCGCAACACTTGGTCCTTATCGGCACCGCTCAGGGCGAACCGCCAACGCGACGTCGGGCCATCGGCTCCTCCCTGAACAAAGAGTTGGACCAAGCGATTCGGATTTGACAGTTCGATTTCGGCGGGAGTTTGCCACTCACGGTCGCCCAGTTTCGGGTTTCCGAGGAACTGGGAACCGACCTCGCCGGGAGCACCGACAAGCCATTCGCCGCCCTGAAACTCGTCGCTACTTGCCGATTGAGCATCTAGGTCGATCATCGCGGCCCATAGCACATCCGTGTCTCCGGGAGCCTCGACAACAACCGCTGTGGAAGGCAGTAATGTCCGCTTGAGGTGGACCTGAATACGGGTATTGTCGCCGTTCAGCCACCCGTTGGCCGAGGCGTAGTCAACCATCTCATCGATCTGCTGAGCCCACGATGCGTCGCACCCCTGACTCATCGCCGCGTTGCGCATCCACTCGATGCTGACCCACATGTGTTCATTACCTGCTGGATGCCCAGCCGGACCCATGACCGCGGCTACCTCTGCCTCAATAAGCGAACCGCTGGCAACCCGGAGGGTCTTGAGGTCGTCGGTATGATCGAGCGAAATTGTGTCGGCAAATACATCTACGGTGATGTCCATGGATCGAGTGTTGCTCAACCGATCCGACTTTGCGAATCCGTTATCAGATCCGCTGGGAAGCGTTGATTATCTGAGATGTCCGGTGTCGTTGAATGAATGCACAACCGGCGTTGTGCCTCGAATACCAATTGTTGTGATCGATGCCGGGGCAAGGTGCATATGCCAAGCCGCGCCATCGTCGACTCCAAGCGCCCATGCGACCGCTGCCTTGATGGGCGATACGTGACTGACCACAACCACGTTGGATGAAACACACTCGGCTCGTATTTCTTCGAGACCATCCCGCACCCGTTCGCCTAGGGTCGCAATGCTTTCGCCCCCGGCAGGAACAAAGTCCAAGTCATCTTGCCATGTGGCCCACGTTGACGGCTCGATGTCGGCAACAGGGCTGCCATCGAGATCACCATAATCGAGTTCCATGTATCGTTGGTCAGTTTCGACTCGTATGCCAAACGCTGACGCAGTTTGCACGGCCCGCTGCGATGGGGAGGAAATAACCCGATCGGGCGTGGGCAAAGAGCCAGCCACGAAACGTGCTTGTTCTTCACCCACTTCGTCGAGCGGAGGGTCGATCCGACCTTGCAGAAGCCCGGCAGCATTTGAAGCTGTTCGGCCGTGACGTACCAAGATCAGCATGAATTCTCCGGCCCGTCGATGAGGTCCCGTCGGAGCTGGCCCGTGCGCAGAAAGCGTGTTTTGTCAGCGGGTTCGTGTAGCTGAAACCGAACAACTCCCCAGGCAAGTGCGCCGAGGCCAAGCGCTTCCATGAGCAGCGCCAGATTTGACGATGGCAGCGAGGGCACACTTTCGGCATCGATGTGTTGGCCGAATCCAGGCCACCAAAATATTTCAGTCAACTGCCAGGCGCCGGACAACACCAAGTACATGAACATCCCAATTGGCAAACCGAGCCAGCGTCGTCGAACCAACCGACGGTTTTGGGTGACCATCATCACTAGTCCCATGACACCCACGGGCCAAAGCAGGGTATGCATCGGCCAAATGCGAGGCCATAGGTAGTCGGTCAGCGGCAGCACCGACCCCAACATGACCATGCGGTAGTCAAGTGCCGGCGAATTGAAGACCAACACGACCGCGACGAAGGTGATACCCAAGAACCAGAAGAACATGGGTCAACGAACGATAATTCGCCCGCACTCCTCATGAAAAACGAGCACATCAGATGGTTCGTGACGAACTCGGTCGAGCTCAACCGCAGCTAGACCAAGGTGGCAGCCGTCGCAGGTGTCGCCCAACAAACGGGAGACCGCCACGCCCTGGCCCTGCACACGAACTTTTTCGTAGGTGATCAGTAGCGGCTCATTGATCCCAGCAGCAATTTGTTCGCGTTCGGATATAGCGGTCTCGATGGCGGCAGCAATTTCGCGCTCTGTTTTGGCGAGTAGCGCGGTGGCTGCGCGAGATGCCTCGGCAATTTCGCTGGCTTTGACCGCGTCCGCTGCGACCTGCTCGTTGACCGGCACCAGCAACTCCATGAGTTTGAGCGCTTCATCTTCCAACTCAGCCTGGCGCCGGTGCAGCGATTCGATTTCGGTCTGTATGTCCTGCAACTCTTTGTTCGCGGTGATCGTGCCGCTATAGAGGCGGGTGTTCTCACTGGCCGCTTTGGCCTCGATTGTGCTGGCCTCGTCTTCGAAACGTCGCTCTTGTTGCTGCAGTTCCTGTTGTTGTTCTAGCGCATCGACAGCCATTGCTTCCTGAGCCACACCAGCGGCTGCTAGTTCGACGATTTCGGCCCGCTCTGGGAGGTGTTCATGGCGGTGCCGCAGTTGATCCAAGCTCGTGTCGTGTGCCTGTAGGGCGAGAAGCGCATCGAAATCAATCATGTGCTCCGACCCTAGCGTGGCCTTGAGGCCAGTGTCGCCCCGGCGGTTGACAGATGCAGACTATGTAGTGGTCTCTGCGGTGGGCTCTGGGCTGGGCTCTGGGGTGGGTTCTGGGGTCGGGCCAACGGTCGGCTCAGGTGTGGGATCGGGCGTCGGGCCTGGTGTCGGGACCGCTGTGGGATCTGGCGTAGGCGCGGGAGTCGGGATCGGTGTGGGATCGGGAGTGGGCTCGACAACCACCTGACATTCGTCCCCAACACCGTCGCCGGTGGAGTCAACGGGCTCGAACCCGTCTGGACACTCGATTTCTTCGACCGGTTCGCAAGTATCGAGTCGCCGATCTCCCGTCGTATCAACACCAACAAATCCGTCGGGACACTCAATGTGTTCGACCTCACAAAACACCGGTATTGGTTCGCCCTTGTCTGTCACGGTTTCGAGGTCATAGCCGCATTCTTCGTAGACGGTTTCACTGTCGATCACGTCGCAGCGGTCTGGTTCACCATCCTTGTCGATATCGACAGCCAGGTCACCGTCGCATGGATCGTCGATTTCGGGGTCGCCCGGCGATCGCAAGAACCGGCCAGCGCGCGGATAGGGGTCGCAGCTAGGGAAGGCAACGGGTTCGAGGTTCTCGTGGTAACGCCTGTTGAAGGCCCCCCATGCACGAGCCGGGAACGAGCCACCGGTCACGCTGCCAAGTCCACCGACGCCGACCATGGGAACTCGGGCATCGGGATTACCCATCCATACTGCTGTGGCCAGGTAGGGGGTGAAACCGACAAACCAAGCGTCGGAGAATTCTTCGGTTGTGCCGGTTTTACCAGCCGCCACCTGATTGGGGAGTCGGGCAGCGGTACCGGTGCCACCGCGAACGTTGGCGGCAAGAATTTGCGTGGCCCAGCAGGCAGAGCGTTCTTTGATTACCTGCTGACCGATGTTGTCTGTCTTGAACAGAATTTCGCCGTTGCTGTTCTCGATGCGCTCAATAAAGTACGGCTCAATCCGAACACCTTGGTTGGCGATAACCGAGTAAGCGGCGGCCATGTCAATGGGGCGAGTTTCTTTGGCACCAAGTGGCAGGGACAAGACGGGTTCGAGAGGCGAGGTAATTCCCATCGACGTGGCTACCTGAATGACATTCTGCAATCCTGCGATCTGACCGAGGCGCAAATAGCCGCAGTTAGATGATGCGGTCGTCAGACCTTGAATAGTGTTGATGCTCCCCGCCGATTTGCCGAAGTTGTTGCCTTCGTAGTCCTGCGCGCCTGGTAGATCAAACGTGCACGGGCCGACGCCGCTTGCGGTGTCGTTGGGCTGAAAGCCGTTCTCAAACAACGTCACCATAACGAACGGCTTGAAAGACGAACCTGGCTGACGGCCGGGGTACGAGGTGGTCAAATCAAACTTTATTTCGTCAAAACCTGGGCCACCCACGATGGCTTTTACCGCTCCCGTAGCCGGCTCGATCGAGGCGATGGCCATCTCGAACCGGTCATCTACAGGCAAGATTTCGTCGCGGGCTGCTTCGGCCATTTGTTGAATAGCCGGATCGAAGGTGGTGTAGACCCGCAGACCGCCGGACCCAACCGCAGCGTCACGTTCTTCTTGGGTCTCACCGAGGCGAAAGTCCGACAAGAGACGCTTACGAACCTCTTCGATGAAGTAGTTCTCGGGGGCAACTTCGAGGTCGTGTTGAAAGGTCGGAAGTGGCTGCCGGTTGAACTGTTCGAATTCTTCTTCGGTGATGTTTTCGGTCTCGAGTAGTCGCTTGAGGACGATTTCTCGTTGGCGGCGGGCTTCTTCGGGGAACAAGATCGGGTTGAACGCCGTCGGGCTCGAAATGAGTGGTGCCAGCGTGGCAGCTTCTAGCCAACCTAGGTCTCGGACATCTTTGCCCCAGTACACCTCGGCGGCGGCCTGAAGGCCGTAAGCGTTTTGGCCGAAGAAGACGGTGTTGAGGTAACGCTGGAGAATTTCGTCTTTGGTGGCCGACTTTTCGAGACGCCACGCGTAGATTGCTTCGTTAATCTTTCGCTCAAAGGTTTGCTCATTACCAACCAAGAGGTTCTTAATCAACTGCTGTGTGATTGTCGAACCACCCTGGGAGATACCACCTGCGCCGACGTTTTCGCGGGTGGCACGCAGTATTGATCGAAGGCTGATTCCGTGGTGATCATAGAAACCCTCATCTTCGATGACCAGGATCGTCTTAACGACTTCAATAGGAATGTCTTCGAGTTGGAGCAGTTCTCGGTTTTCGGTATAGAGCGCCGAAACGAGTTGTCCATTGGCATCGTAGATAAGGGTTCGCGTTCCGAGGTCTTGGAGTTGCTCCATGGTGATTTCCTCGGATGAGAAATCGACCGCGGTGACCACATCGGCAATTTGCGGCACTGAAGCGATAGCGGTGAGGCCCGCCGCTATTCCAAGGAGCGGAACAATCAAAAAGAAGCGGAGATGCTTGAGCAAAGTAAACACGACCTCAAAACGGTACACACTTGGGCGGCCCGGGGGACGTCACCCATCCTTGGATTTTTGTGCGTTCAGTTTCACGACACGTTCCGGTCGACGAAAGTGCTACAACTCCTGCCGGAAGTGCCGATAGGTCCTTATGACTTCGTCACCATTTAATCGGCAAACCGTTCCACTCACGGTGCCAGACAACCGAAACGAACAGTTCCGCCGACGCATACCTACACCAGTCTGGGTTGACCGTATGGTGTCTATTGGCGCGTTAATTGGTGGGGTTGCCTATCTTGGCTGGCGGGGCGGAGACACGCTTTCTGATACAGACCTGTTGCTCAGCATGCCTCTATTCTTGGCCGAAGTCGTGCTCTGGTTGTCATTCGGAGCTGTGGTACGCCGGGCATGGCGTCGCCCTGTACCGGTCCCCGCTCACTCCGGCGAGATCGCCGAAATAGCCCCCGTTGTGCAATCAGTCGATGTGCTCATTACGACGTTGAACGATTCCGAGGACGCAGTCCGCATATCTCTTATCTCTTGCCACTCATTGGATCGCCCGCACCGCGTGTGGATTCTTGACGACGGTGGCCGTTCTGAAATTGCCGCTCTTGCTGCCGACCATGGCGCCGAATACATCCACCGCGATAATGCGGCTGGCGCCCGAGCGGGAAACATCAACAATGCACTGCCGCTATCGGACGCCGACCTCGTGTTGTTATTGCGAGCAGGAGATGTTGCGTTCCCAGACTTGTTGTCCTACGCAATTCCACTGCTCGCTTCGCCGGACGTCGGCGAGTCTGCAACCGCTGGTGTAATAGCTGCCGCGGTTGAACGTGACGCCGAACGTGGCCACTGGGACATTGAGACGACCGATACTGCTGTCGTCAATCCAAGCCTAAATCAGATGGATGCCGCTATATGGAACGAGGGTCCAGCCCTTTTCCGCCGCGCCCTGCTCGTTGAGCTCGGCGGCTTAGTCACCGACACCGTGACCACTGAACTAGCGACCACCCTTGCCTTGTGGGATCAGGGTTACTGCGTTCGAACCAGTGAGATAACTCTCTCGGAGGTTCCTGGAGCCGCGAACCTGACCGCCGAGTTGGCTCTTCGGGACCGTTGGGCTCGTGGGCGCATGCAGACTTTGCGATCGAGCCACTCACCACTTTCGTCGGGCTTCTCGTCAGCTCAACGAGCCGCAGTTCTTGGCCAGTTCGGCCCCATGCTTGGGTCTGTTGCTCGCATCACCATTGTTGGTGTCGCTGTCGTTGCCATCTTAAGTAGTTCAGTTCCCGTAAATGCCTCTGTAGGTGTCGTCGCTGTCGCTTGGGCCGCCGCTGCTGCTGTTCGTGCCACCGCACGGTGGTTGCTGTCCGATGGGCGCATTACTCCGTTTGCAGATACGCACCATGAACTGGCGTTTCTCGGTGTACATCTCCGCTCTCTCGGCACGCTCATCAGCGGTCGACCAGCGAAGTACCGGTTTGCTCCACGTGATGGTCTGGACCCAAGTGCCAAAGACATGTTGGCCCGTGTCCCCGCCCTTGTTGTATCAATGGTCGCTCTGGCCGCCGCGATGGTCTTCGGCGTCGAGCAGTTTGTTCAGGACACAAACGCTTTGCCTCGGAATGAACACGCTGCACTTTTGATCGCCGGGTTTGCAATCCTGGTTCCCACGGTCGTGGCAACTAGCGGATGGGTTACCCATCGGGAGCGCCGGATTTATCAGCGTCAAACGGTAGAGATCGCTACCCGTATTGACGGAAACGTTTGCCGAGTACTCGACCTTGTTGCCGACGGCTTAGGCATTGAAAGTGGCACGCAACTTGCCCCCGACTCAGTGGTAACGGTTGCGCTCCGCCTCCCCGACCCGGCCGGCGTTCATCACGAACTCAGCCTTCGGGCCACAGTTCGCTGGTCCACCTCGCATGCGGACGGCATGTGCCACGCGGGTCTCGAGTTCGTCGACTTACGTCCAATTCATCGGGATCGATTGGTTGAGTTCTCTTCGGTGACCGTTCCATATGGACGCATTGGCCGGCTACCTGAGACGACCGCCACCGTAATCTAGCCAGCGCCGCTGTACCGCAGCGTCGTCTACTACGGTGACGCCATGTCATCGCCCAGTCACACGTTGGTCATTCCAATGTTTAATGAGGCCGAACGCATTTTGGCCACGCTGCAGTCCATTGCCGCTTCGCCGCAACTTTGCAACGGCCTTGAGTTGCTGTTGGTGGACGACGGGAGCACCGACGCTACTGCGTCAGTTGCCAAGCAAGCGTTGGTCGACTTCGGGCTCCCTGGACGACTTATCCATGGACCGCATACCGGTAAGGGTGGAGCGGTAATGACCGGCCTGTTGGCGGGTACGACGCCCGTGCGTGCATTTGTCGACGCCGACCTCTCAACCAATCTGCCAAGTATTCAGCGAGCGCTTGCCGCGGTGCAGCCAGGACAGGTCGATGTAGCGATTGCTAGTCGTCGCCATCGCGATTCGGACATTCAACGGCATCAGCCACTGCACCGCGAACTCGCCGGACGAGCCTTCAACCTGGTTTTGCGTGGTCTTGGGCTTACCCGGCACCGTGATACCCAATGTGGCCTTAAGGCCTTCACTTCTGAGGCTGTCGAAGTGTGCTGTTCGAAGATGACGTCATTTGGGTTTGCCTTTGACGTCGAATTGCTCTTAATTGCTAAGCGGGAGGGCTTCGAGTCATTGGAAATTCCGGTGACATGGTCTGATGTCGAGGGATCGTCGGTCAAAATGTGGTCGGGAGCACCAGCGATGTTGCGTGAATTGCTGCGTCTTCGCCGTCTATATCGTCCAACTGGAACCCCGCTGCCGAATACCCGGTGACCTGGCCCAACTTGGGATGTGATCTCTTTCAATGTCATGAGTGAATAGAAAAATCCGGCCAAAGTACTGGAATTTCTAAACACAAGCTATTTCGTGCCGACAGGAGTGGCCTGACTTGCTGTAGACGGGTCGTCACCTACCAGGGGATTTCGCAATGCTTCAAAATCGTAAATCAGGAACTATCGGCCTTTTCGCTGGCCTCGCTGTGCTGCTCGTTGCGGCCGCTGTGGTCGCGGTAGGCACCCTGTCGCGCGTGGATATTGCCGAAACCGCGGCCAGCGATTTGGACGGCATGTATTCACTTGGCGCCGTAGCGGAGATGGAAGGTGCTTTGCATGAAGAAGGCGCCCTCGCTATCGCATGGAACTTGGGGGTATTGGCCGATGAAGAAGTTGCCGAGTCCCTCGCCCTCACCGACGCAGCAGTCGCTGGCGTCATTGAGGAACTCACTTTCTACGAGACGTCCGATCCAATCGGCGCCCGCCTCGAAGCACTCGTGACTGGCCTCGCCGGTTTGGAAGTCCTACGGACCTCAATCAGTGACGGCACATTCGAAGGCTCTGCGGCCGATGAATACCGGCAGCTACTCGCACTCACCGACGCAGCGCTTGTGCCTATCAATGAGCGGCTAGTGGCCCCAAACTCTGGTGAAGCCGGTTTGTTGGCGCTAGACCTCGCCCGCCAAGCTTCGGGCGAAGCGGTATTCGAAAGCACGGCAGTATTACTCGACGGCGCATCTGATGTAGCCCTTGCCGCGGCACTGACGACGCTCGACGAAGCAGATGCCGCGTTAGCCGCTGCATCGCCTGCCGTTGCGGCAAGAGTCAATATCGCATTGGCATTACCTGATGCAACGTTGGGGGCCGAGGGCGCAAGAGCTGTCATCTCTGGCGAGAGTTTCGACTTGTTTGCCTGGGCCGATTCAGCAGTTGCTTGGGTGTTGGCCTACGGCGATGTCGAAGGAGCCCAAATTGAATCTGGCTTGGCCACAATGGAAAACCGAGCCGAATCTGCGAAAGATGATGCGATTCGGTACGCCATTGCGGGAGCAATCGTCGCCGGTGCCTTGGCACTATTTAGCGGTTTCGTTATTGCCGGTACCACTCGGCGCAAGCGCATCGAACCTGCGCTGATGTCCGCGCAGTCTGTTGTGCCATCCGCCGTTTGATCTAACCGACTAAGTTACGTCTATGACGATTCCTTACGCACGCTTTGGTAGAACCAACCATCTGTCGAGTCGGATCATCTTCGGTGCTGCTGCGTTGGGAGCAATGAGCCAAGAACGTGCCGATCAAACCATCGACTACGTGGTCTCGCGCGGCGTGAATCATTTCGACACTGCAGCCTCCTACGGCGACTCGGAGTTGCGCCTTGCGCCGTGGCTGGCAACACACCGTTCGGAGATCTTCTTGGCAACCAAGACCGATCAGCGAACCGGCAGCGGCGCCCGAGCGCAGTTGGAGTTGTCACTTGAACGTATGGGTGTCGATAATGTCGACCTCATTCAATTTCACAATTTGGTCGCAGCCGATGATTGGGCGGCGGCTCACGCTCCGGGCGGGGCGATCGAAGCCATGGTGCAAGCCCGTGACGAGGGTTTGGTGCGGTTCCTTGGTGTCACTGGTCACGGTGTAAATGTGGTGCGTCAGCACCAGCGGAGCCTGGAACGATTCGACTTTGACAGCGTGCTGTTTCCGTATAACACCACCATGTTGATGGAGGGTGGTTACGAGGAAAATGTCAACGAAATACTTGCCACCTGTGCGACACGAGATGTAGCCGTGCAAACCATCAAGTCTGTGGCCAAGCGCCGTTGGATTACAGAGCCTGAGCGTGCTTTCAGTTGGTACGAAGCCCTCGATGCCAACTCCGATGCCCTCGTCCGGTCGGTTCGGTTCGTATTGAGCAACCAGCAGGTGTTTCTCAATATGACCAGCGATACCCGGTTGTTACCTTCGATCATTGATGCGGCCGAAGGTGACCTAACCTGTCCGACCTCCGAGCAGATTCGGTCCGACATTGAGCAAAACGAGATGCGGTCGCTGTTTAACGAGCTCACACCGATCTAGACATCTTCGGCCAATTCGGCCACAAGTGCGGCGGCAAATGCTTCGGCATCGCCGGGCCAACGAGCGGTTATGAGGTTGCCGTCTTTAACCACAAATCCCTTGCCCGCAATCGGCAGGAGCGGGCCGGCCTGCCATTGACCTGACTCCCCCATTGCCTCGGACACTTCGTCCTGGACCCATTCGGGGTAGGTGCGGAAGTAATCACCTCTTGTCGCTTTGGTGGCCAGCCAAGCGCCCATTTCGAAGCGTTTCGGGAGTCCGGTAAGTTTGCGCCCGGCAACCACTGATTTTCCGGTAGCGGCGTCTACTGACCGGGCGAGAACTACCGCTCCGTGACAGATCGACCCGACCGGGTTTTGGGCACTGAAGAAGCGAACAACAGCTTGTTGCAGATCAGGGTCTTCGAGGTATTGGCGCATACCTGAGGCGTGCCCACCGGGCAATACCAACATGTCGTGGTTGTCGGGATCAATGTCGGTGTAGCGAATAGGGTTGGCGAACGATGGCTGCTGTGACATCGCGTGGTACATCGCGGCGTGTTTGGATTCGGCTTTTACTTGGCCGAGCAAGACCCCGGTCAACATGTCGGGATCACACGTTCCGGACTGACCGTCAGCGGTCGCAAATATCACGTCGTGGCCGGTTTCGTTCAGGTAGTGCCACGGCACGGCCGCTTCGGTCGGATCGAAATCTTTGGTCGCGAGAGCGATGATGATCCTTGCCACTATTACTCGTTCTCCAACTCAGCCACGAGCGCGGTGAACATCTCCTCCACCATTTGTTCGCGCGGTGGCATACCGGGAACGTTTTTGGCGGGGACAGGATTAAGCCCCTCGCCGACTGTGTGAAAGCGCTCGATGACCATCTCAACAAAATCGGGATTGGGGAATATCCAGTAACGGTCAGAGAGCATGGCGTCGACGACCATGTCGGCTACGGCCGCGGGTTGGAGCCCTTCGCTCACGGCGCGTTTCACATAGTCCAAGGCGATCTGCTGCACGGCATCGGTGTCGGGGCGCTCGCCATATTCTGCTGGCCAGTTCCGGTGGGCATCGACGATGCCGGTTCGTACCCAGCCGGGGCAAAGGCAGCTGACGCCAACAGGAAGCCCTGCGGCCTGCATTTGTGCATAGAGGCCCTCGGTTAGTGCAACGACGGCATGCTTGCTGGCGTCATAGGACGGCGACATGCCGGGAAACAATCCGGCTATGGATGCGGTGTTCATGATGTGACCGCCGCCAGATTCGATTATGTGAGGCAAGAAGGTGCGGATGCCGTAAATAACGCCCCAGAAGTTGACCCCCATCGTCCATTCCCAGGATTCGATGGGACCCGACCAAGGGTCACCTCGGCCGGTGACTCCGGCGTTGTTGCACACAATGTGCACCGCTCCGAAGCGTTCGAGGGTGGCGTCACGCAGAGCCTCGATTTGTTCGACCTTTCTGACATCAGTGAGCACGCTCAGCGTGTCAACCCCTAGGGCGGAAATAGTTTCCGTGGCTGACGCAAGGGCGTCTTCCTGCACATCAGCCAAGACAATCGAACACCCAGCTTTGGCCAACGCTTCGCAGATTGCGAGTCCAATACCGCTACCCGCTCCGGTTACAACCGCTACTTTGCCTGGCCCAATTTCCATAGCAACCCCAATTCAATGTGCGCGAGAACGCTAGCACAGGCCATTTCGTGGCCAAGACTGTTGTTGTGACGGGCGTCAGGCCGCGTCGGAGTTGAGTTCTGCGAGCACGCCCACGATGTCGCACTTGTCGGTGCGGTTGTACGGGAGCATGGAGACCATCGGCGATACGGGGCAGTCGTCGGTCACCGACATATAGGTGAGCCCGATGCCAACCCCTGCCGCCATCCACTTCGCCTTCGGCATAACCGTGCTCAACAGCACGCTACCGAGTGCGACGGTGCCAGCCATTAGC
>CAXMUI010000154.1:0-2053 GCA_964196475.1 uncultured Acidimicrobiia bacterium | reverse complement strand
GGCTTCCCCAGGTTGCCCGTTGGCGCAACTGATATGCGATGACATCGGCTCGATCCGATGAAACGGGATTTCCCAGCAACATGGCCAACGATTCTTCCGTTGGCTGCCCGTATCCGGGGGTCCCCGTGGTGGACATCACCGCTGTGAGTGACCGCAATCGATCGGGCGACTCGAGCGCAAGAACCTGCGCAATCATTCCCCCGAGAGACAACCCAACGACATGAGCGGATTCGATACCCAAGGCATCCAGGAGTCCCACGGCGTCAGCCGCCATCTCGCTAAACCCATAGGGGGCCTCAATGGTCTCGCCGGACCCCAACTTCGCCACCATGTCGTCGAACGAGAACGGCAAGTGGTTCAACTTGGTCGAGAGACCGACATCGCGGTTGTCGAAACGAACGACATACAGGTAGCGGGCTGCCAAACTTTCGCAGAGCTCTTCAGGCCAACTAAGACACTGTGCCCCAAGGCCCGGTATGAGGAGCACCGTTTGATCGCTCGGATCCCCGTACGCGTCGTAATACAGCTCAATTTCACCAACCGCGACCTTGGGCATTCAACTACTCCTGCTTCGTTCGATACGCCTGAGCACGATACACAAAACGGAAAGAACCCCGAGCTTGGACATCGTCCGAACTTGGGGTTCTTCGCGATCACACACGGCAGGGCTACTGAGCGTCGTGCTGGCAATACAGCCAGTGTTAGCCGCCGCAGGTCTCTACGGCCGCGAATACCTGGCCAATGAGTTCGGCGTCTGGCTCTTCGCCGCTGACTCCGAGCTCACCTAATTCGGTGTCCATGGCATCAACCACACAGGATGCGACGGTGCTATCGATTCCCAGTGACTGCGCAAAGGCGTCCAAATCGGCATCGTCAAGGAGTGCCGAAGCGCCGCTGCCACATTCTGACATGGCATTGGTTACCGCATTAACTTCCGCTGCTGTTGGGTCTACGTCGTCCTTGTTCAGTTCAACCAGGCGGTCGCTGCTGATCTCGTCAGTTATCTCGTCAAATATGCAGTTCGCCGTTTCTTCGTCGACACCAAACCCAATTTGGATTTCCTTGACTGATCCTTCGCGATCAATTCCGCCGCCACAAGCCGCCGCAACCATCAAGACCAACGCCACAAGGCCAACAATTCGTTTCAACATTAGTTTTCTCAATCCACTGCTAGAGAGCGCTGGACATGGACATCCCAGGTTTGTGGCAGACACTTTAGGCCACGGCCACTCCCGCTGAAGGCATCACTGCATCTCGCTACATGCGATCGAGTAAAGTCTGCTTCTTTTCGTTGAACTCGGCATCAGTGAGGACACCTTGCCGGCGTAGTTGATCGAGCTTTTCGATTTGATCCGGAATTGACGATGCCGCCGCTGTTCCGCCCGCAACCGCTGCGCCCATGCGATTGATGCGATTGTTCTCATCGGTTTCCATAGCCCGGTAGATGGCCTGTTGTACCTGCCGGGGCTTGCGAACGTCTTCGAAGGTCTGGCCGCCGTGTTCGCCAGCGGATTCGATGCCAAGGTCGCCCGCGCCGATAAGGCGACCAAGTAAAGACTGATTGAAAAAGACAGTGTTAATTCGGTCGAGAGGAATTTCGATGCCGTTCTTGGCAATGACCCCGGTACGAGAAATTACCCGCTCAGTAGTCACCACGAAGTTAATTCCGGCCCAGCGAATGTACCGCATGATGAACATGGCCAATGCGCCGAGCACCACGAGTCCGACAAGGATCCGCAGGGGGGCCCAGTCGACCGTCCACACCACGAAGATTCCGAGGAGCACCGAAGCAGCCAGAACAGCCGCTTGGGGAGCGATATACCACCAGTGCGGACGGAGGTCTACGACCATCTCTTCGTTGTCATTGAGCATTTCTTTCGGGAACGGCACGAGGCAATCGTAGTCGGTTGTGGCAGATTGAGAAGGTGCGCAGTGTTGAAGACCTCCTCGATGGGCTAAGTGCAGCCCAATCACGGGCCGTAACTACCGACGCCGCGCCCCTGTGCATCATCGCTGGTGCAGGTTCCGGCAAGACTCGGGTGCTGACTCGTCG
>CAXMUI010000153.1:0-8593 GCA_964196475.1 uncultured Acidimicrobiia bacterium | reverse complement strand
TTCGACGGCCGGATTCCGATCTTCTTAGTAATCTTCGTCACCGTTGTGCTGACGCTCATCATTTCTGTTGTCGCAGCGTGGGTAGGCAACCGTAGGTCTCGCCGTAACTAGTCAATGATCGGGGGATTGACGAGCCCGGATTCCTGGGACATTTGGAGCCTTCCCGTCGCCGAGTTATTGGCCGGCATTGGGGCAATGACTGCGGCGGTAGTTTTGTCCTCGGCACAACCGAGTGGGGTGCGTCGACCTTGGCTGCTGGGCGCCACAACCACACTGGGAGTAGCGTTTGGTTTGGGCTTGGCGCCGGCCCGATTGGTGCTTGTGTGTCTTGCCGCCTTACTCATATCAGTGAGCGGTTCGGTGGTTGCCCGCGGGGTAATCGGAGTGCTCGTTATCGGTGTGTTCTTGGGCACCATGCCCACGTCGATGACTGGTCGACAGCAAGTTGTTGTGGCGGCAGTAATGATCGCGAGTGCGCTCGCGTCGGTATTGGCGGCGCGTCGAGGCGGATCACATGGTCTAGCTGTGGTGCTATTCGCGACGATGTTGAGCGCGGTGCTGGCCACTCCTGATACAGAGCGTGTTGGATTGACACTAGGTGCGATCGGCGCATTGATCCTGGCCGACTTGATTTGGTCATACCGTCCGTCCGGTATCGGCGCTGTTGTCTTGACTACCACGGTCATCTGGGCGGTGGCAATTGATTCTCGCGGGCGGCCAGCCTCGTTTGTGGTGGTCGTGATTTTGGCCGCGCTAATTGCGGTTGTGGCAGTTTTTCCGAGGCTTCGTTGGTGGTGGGTCGCACTCATATCGTGCGGCTTGGCCACGGTGATAGGCCGAGGTGTTGGCCTCGAACCGACTTCGGCAGGGGCGCTGCTTGAGGCATTGTTTTGGCTGTGCCTTGCCGGAGTCCTCTTGGCTGTTGGCCCACGAACCAGACGCGTGCATTCTCAGGTGGACAGTAGTTCCTGATAAATCGCTAGCGTCTTGGTGATCTGGGTATTTTGGTCGAACTCGTTTATGGCCTTGGTTGACGACGCCGCTCCCATTCGGGTGCGATCGCTTGGACGAGCAATAAGTTGAGTCAATGGCTCGATCAGCGCTTCGGCTGAATGAGGTGCCGCGAAAAGCCCGTTGACCCCTGCTTCGACAACCTCGTGACAGCCTCTGATGTCGGTCACAATGAGCGGCAACCCTGCGGCAGCGGCCTCCATCGCAGACCGCGGAAATCCCTCGCGATAAGAGGCGAGAGCGTAAATGTCAAAGGCTGGGTAAATGGTCTCGACGTCGAAGCGTTCGCCGAGGAAGTGAACGGCGGGATCATCTTCGAAGTGGCGAAGGTCGGCGACACCAATGCCATCGGCTTTCGCTGGATCGGTACCACCAACGATCACGAGGTGAGCGTGAGGGTGTGTCTTACGGATGGTCGCGAAGGCCTCGAAGAGTTCTCGGTAGCCCTTTTCCCAGACCAGGCGTCCGACCGCACCAATGACGACGTCTGTCGACGAGATTCCTAAGTCGTCGCGTAGGTTGTCACGGTCGTGTTGAGCCGATGGCCGGTTGGCGAACCGCGTGAGGTCGATGCCATTGCCAAGATGGGAAATTCGAGCGGCGGGAATCCGTAGCCGGCGCAGGGTGTCGACGTCGGTGGGGTTTTGAACGAGTTCATGATCAGAACACGCGGCTGCGAAACGTTCCAGAGAATAGACAACGCTGCGCTTGACCAAGCGGTCATTTGGCGCGGCGTAAAGGCCATGCACAGTATTAACAATGTGTGGCACTCGAGCGGCTTTTGCCGCGGGGCGGCCGAACCATCCCGGCTTCGGGTTGTGGGTATGCACGATGTCGGGTCGGCGGCGCCGGAACAGTTGGTACATGTCACGCATAGAACGGAGGTCGCGTAGCGGGCTCATCGACCTGCTGAATGAAGTCATCGGCACGTGTTCGATGCCACGCGATTGGATAGATGGCACATAGGGTCCAGGAGCCGACACGCCGACGACCTCGTACCCGGCCGCTTGAAAGGCGCTGAGCTGAGGACCAAGAAGAAGTTCGAGACTCATGTCGGTGGTAGTGATATGAAAGACGGTAGGAGTGGTCACTAGCGGTCGGCCCCGCGGTAGCGCACCCGGTTTACAAGATCGCGCAGACGGTCCTCGCCACCGAGACCACCATTGAGTTTGGCATCGAACCATCGGTCGGTATCGGTGCTTTGGATGGGTGTGCGCCACAAGAGGTGAGGGTCGGTCCCTCTTGGGTTTGGTCGGGTGCCAGCTATAGCGGCGGATGCGAACCGGGCACGAACGATTTCGAGGTTTGCCGCGTTGGGGGCAAGGGCCTTGGGGTACGCAAAGTGGGTGGCTTTTGTGCCCAGGTGCTCACCGATGAGTTCGATGGAACGATCTATCTGGTCGGTCGCTTCGGCAACGGAAATACGATCGAGTAGGACATGATCGTGGGTGTGTGAACCAACATCAATCTGCGCAACGGTGGTGGCATCACGTAGTGCCTCCCACGTTAGCGCCCGGCCTTCACCCCAGAAAGGCTGTCCTCGCTCGACTGCTCCGGTGGCGAGGTACAAAGTGGCAGGTATGTCGTGTTTGGCAAGGATCGGAACAGCATTATCAACGAAATCGTCGGTGCCATCATCGAAGGTGACGACGACGGGGTGCTTATGCTCGGCGGGGAGGTCGCCATTAACAATTGCTACCGCCTGACTCATCGAAACCGCCCGTCCCGACTCAGCCAGTAAGGCCATTTGTCGGTCGAAAAGGTGCGACGGTTGGTCGACTCGGCTCGAAGTTCCCGCGCCAATGCGATGGTAGATAAGGATGACTACGCCGGCTGCGGGTGCCTTGACCCGGTCAAGAAGGTGAGACGAAAATTTCACCGATTGGCGAAGGATGTCGGTGATGGGCACTCGATCACCGTAACGTGGCTGGTCGTGAGCAACGCGGAACCTACACCTGTTATACGTCGAGCCGACAATGATGACATATCAGCCATCGTTCGAACCGCTGGCGCTGCATTGGGGTGGAGCAAATCCGAGCCCAATGAGGCGCTGTTCCGCTGGAAGCATCTCGACAACCCGTTTGGCGCATCCCCGATGTGGGTGGCCGAGCTAGCAGGTGAGATGGTCGGCTTCCGCACGTTCTTGCGGTGGCAGTGGCTAAGGCATGGTGAGGTTGTGTCTGCTGTGCGCGCCGTCGACACAGCGACGCTCCCTGCTGCGCAGGGTAAAGGTGTGTTTACGGCCTTGACCAAACACGCTCTCGGTGATCTTGAGCACATGGGCGTTGAGTTCGTATTCAATACTCCCAACAGCAAAAGTCTGCCCGGTTATCTTCGCATGGGCTGGACCGAGCTAGGCCGTGTCCCTGTGTCGGCTCGAGTTCGACGCCCGTGGTCACTGCGGGGCGCCCGAACTGCGGCAGATAAGTGGTCGATGCCCACGACGGTTGGGTGCAGAGTCGAAGACGTAAGTGAACAACTCATTGGCGTCCACGACAGTCAGATGTTATGCACCAACCGCAGCGCAGAATACCTTGCCTGGCGTTATGGGCTAGAAGCGTTGGCTTACCGAGGGTTCTCCCACCCCCGCGGTGCGGCCATCTTCCGTTTGCGCCGTCGGGGTACTGCCATTGAGTGCACCGTATGTGAAATTTCGGGCGGAAAGGCAGTACTGCGGGCGCTCCTAAAGGCCACGAATGCCGACTACCTGATTGTTGCTGGGAGGCCAAAAGGTGCTGTGGCCGTTGCCAAGAGCGGGCCGGTGTTTACGACTCGCTCGGTAACGACAAATGCCCCAACCGAAGTTGGGGCATTTGGGTTCTCGCTGGGAGATATCGAATTGTTCTAGTCGGTTACGGCTTCTTTGCGACGATTAGCAGCGAAGAGCACCAATCCGCCGGCAGCAAGGATGCCTAGGCCGTATTTGGCTAGCGTTGCGCTCTCTGCGCCGGTGAATGCCAACTCTGCTTCGACCTCCACCTCAAACTGACAACCGAGGTTCCGCACAATATGAGGCGTATCGATATCGTAGGTGTCGCTGTATGCGTCACCTGATGCGACAAAGAAGTAGTTTCCATCAAGATCGCCGGGAAGAATCACCGGGGTGGTCCATGTGCCATCGGCATCAGCGGTAGGAGTTGCGAGTTGCACATTGAGAGCGGAGCTAGGTGCTGGATTCACAGGGGTACCGTCGGGCAGAAACTCGTTGGTTAGCACGAGAGTAATGGTGGCGCCGGGGTGGAAGCCATCGCCAGAGACCGTGTTCGGCGAGCTGACCAGGTCGATTGTGCACGTAGGCGCATACTGGGCGCCGACGGGTCCAGCGAAAGCAAATAGCAGACTAGCAATGAGTAGGAGAGGGATCAGAATTCGACGATTCATCGAGCAACCTTAAAGACGCCAAAGGGTAAATGCAGATTTAATGCGCAGAGAAGACTGTACCAGCCCTCCCGACATATGGAAAGGGGTGCTTGATTAGCGGCTATTCGCCAACAGGAATCTCGGTGTCGGATGTTAGTGCGAATGACTCAGTGCTTATCGCTCCATCACCGGTGACCGAAATTTGGTAAAGCTCAGGCAAGACCGACGGCTGTGGCACCAGCATAATCCGATATACGTTGGCATCTGGAGCGACTCCCTGGACGTGCAGAACGAGACGGCGTGTCTCTCCGGCACTGATATCGAATAGGTAGCGATGGGCGCGGACTCCGAGTTCGCTTGCTCGACCCACCGCGATCGGAGAGCCGTCTAGGGTGGAATTGATCACTCTGTGGGGCGAGTAGACCGTGACGTTTGCCCGGTTCAGGCCAGGTTCGAGCCCACGATCGTTGCTACCGATGATTGCGGATGGCAGCCCAACGGCTGGTGATTTGTTGGTGAAATCAATGGTAATAGTGGCATCTACGACACCATTATGCACGTTTGCTTGATAGTGAACGGAGCGTTGGAGGAAGTAGTCGATCTTGTTGTTGGCATTGTTTTGTACGGTGACGCCGAGCAGGTCTCGACCTTCGGCTGACGGAAATTCTCCGGCCGCTCCCATGGCGAGAAACACTTCAGCTTCTTGCGGGCGTGTAGCGGTAATCATCAGTCGATCGCCTTCGACAACCGAGCCCAGCGCGTCAGCGATGCGGCGCGGCGAGGGGATACTGGTTTCTAGCAATTTGGAGAAAACCGCACGTAGCGTGTCGTTAAGGACGTCTTGTCGGGCCTGGTCATCCGACGCGAATTCCAAGTACTGACCGTGAAGTAAGAAGTCGGCCAATGTGTCGCGACCATAGGTTGTATTCCCTAGGTCGATCGGCCCAGTGAACTCGGTGAATGCCGCGATAGCGGTTGGGTCCAGAGCGATCACGCCGTCAATCTCGGTACCGCCGCCCTGCGGATAAAGTTGGGTGATGACGTTGGCGACCGCCGGAAAGTCGGGAGAGAACGTGACATCTTGAAAGTAATTTTGAGGTTTGTAGTGCGCCCAAGACTGCAGGTAGTCGTCGGGGCCCACAAGAGTGGCGCCGGTGGAACGCAGAACCGCGTTGATTTCGTCTGTTCGACCGGACCGCCCCAGGGAAACTTTCCCGTCCTCGGCGTGCAGTTCCGCGAATGCACCAATGAGACCACCAAGACCGCGTAACTCGGCGGGAGTGAAGAACACCACCAGGTAGGTCCGGGGTTCGTCTTCGCCAAAGAAATCTGGAGCGATTGTGGCAAAGCTGGCTGCGCTATCGAGCGCAGGGGCGATTCGGTCGAGTTCGTCATTGAACTCGGTCAGCCCCGCGTCGACAGGACCCAGTAACCAAGGGGAGTCTGCCGAGCGACCTGCTGACTGGGCAGCCAAGGCAGTGAACGCGGTGTCGTTCAACGCTGGAGTGATGGCACGAATTTCGGGAAGGTTGACCTGGCCGCCGTTAACTCGCAATGCGTCTAGGTCAACGACAAGGACCGCATCGGCGGCAGCGCCCGCAAGGTTAGACCCATGCTCGGTAGCCGTGATCAATGCATTCAGGTTGTTCCCAACCACGGGCAACCATCGAACTGGAGCAATCCACAGCGCCCCCAATTGGCTGTTGGCCGAGGTGAAATCACGTTGGGCACTCCGCATCAATTCGGCGGCCCGGTCCGGATCATCATCCTCGAAAGCTTCGATGGCGTCGGCCATAGTATCGATGGCATCGCGCACAGTGCTGCGTGCTCGCAAGGCTTGAACCCCAAATAAGCCAATGAGCACGGCCATAACCGCTGTGCTGACGATCGCATAACGAAAGAGCGGACGGCGCATCCGTTGCGGCAGGTTCCGCAAGCCGGAGGCAACGAGCGGGGCGACGGCGGCAGCCCCCACTACTGATTGCCAATAAACAGTTGCGTTAAAGCCCTGACGTACAATTATGTGGACAACACAGGTGGCAATGAGCGCCCCCAAAGCACGATTTCGGGCGAAGATGTTGCCAGCAGCGACGGCGACCAGAATTGCTACTGCAGCCACGAGCGTGAGGTAGAGACCGGAGGACGCAAGAGCAGCGATTCCAGCGGCGACGTACCACGTCCAACGGCGAGCAAACGAAGCAAGCCAAACCACTGCGGCTCCGAAAAGGAACAGGACAACAAGGTCGCCGGTTCTGTGGCCAACCGGGTTGCTGCTTGTGGCAGCGGCACTGATCCCAGCAGAAACGGCAAGACCCTGGATGGTGATGCTCTGGATACGGCTAGTGCGACGGCGCCTACGACTGCTCACCAACGCAGCGTTAGGGTCAAGTTTCTTGCGGTGGTCAGGCATTGTCACGCCGCAATGCTAGTCCGACCGTCCCTGTTGGCGAGGAAGGGTGCCAGTAGAATTACCTACCAGGGCACCGGCTGTGCTCGATTAAGGTTTTTTGTCGGAGGAACCAATGTCTGAATCTGCTTCTCAACAAGAGCATTCCAACAAATCTTGGACATTTTTGGCAGGAAACCGACGGTGGCTACAGGCCTGTGCCGACGCCTTCGGCTGGTTTCTAGCATTGCAGTTTGCTACTGCCGCCCGCTTTGAGTTCGATGTCTCGGTTTGGTCGCAAAACAAGATTGCATTGGCTTGGGTCATTGCCGCTGGTGTGCATGCGATATTTGGAATACTGCGTGGTTTGTATGGAGGCAGGTGGCAGTTTGGAAGCTTTGAAGAGGTAGCGGGTCTGGCCACAGCGACGGCAGTGGCTGGCGCCGCATTGTTTGTCGTGGTGGTGTTTACCGACCCGCGGCTTGTCCCCTTAAGTGTCACGTTGGTTGGATCGCTGATGGCCCTTGGGTTGATGTTTACCGCCAGATACGTCTGGCGACTTATTATTGATAACCGCCGCCGTCCTACTGCCGAAGGGCGGACCAAAGTCGTCGTGTATGGCGCTGGGGTGGCCGGTACACAAGTTGTTGATTCGATGTTGGCTGATCACGATAGTCAATATGTCCCGGTGGCGTTGCTCGACGACGACCCACTCAAAGCCCGTTTAATGGTGCGGCGGATACCAGTGGGAGGTACCCGCGACGCGTTGGCGGATGTCGTTGCCCAGACTGGTGCAACCCGTGTTGTGGTAGCTGTTCCTTCCGCGTCGCGCGAACTACTAAGTGATCTGGCCGATCGGTCTGCAGAACTCGGTATAGCGATCAGCGTCGTTCCCCCAGTGCACGAGTTACTTGATGGCAATGTCGGGGTCGCCGACATTCGGCCGCTGTCCGAGGCCGATTTACTGGGTCGCAGCCAAGTGGAAACCGATTTGTCTGCTATTGCCGGTTACCTGACGGGGAAGACGGTCTTGGTCACGGGGGCTGGCGGGTCTATTGGCTCGGAACTTTGCCGTCAGATCCATCGATTTTCACCCGACGTGTTGGTGATGCTCGACCGTGATGAGTCGGCACTCCACGGTGTGCAATTGTCCATCGAGGGTCACGCACTTCTCGACACTCGCAATCTGGTAGTGGCGAATATTCGTGATGCCGAGCGGATGTTTGAAGTATTTGAGGAACACCGTCCAGATGTGGTTTTCCACGCAGCGGCGCTTAAGCACCTTCCTTTACTTGAGATGCATCCGGACGAAGGTGTGAAGACTAATGTTTTTGGAACCCACAACGTTTTGATGGCCGCTTCACATGTAGGTGTTGAACGGTTCGTAAATGTGTCGACGGACAAGGCAGCCGATCCGACCAGTGTTTTGGGGGTAACGAAGCGAATAGCCGAACGGTTGACGGCTGATGTGGCTACACAAGTGAGCGGCCAGTACTTGTCAATTCGGTTTGGCAATGTGTTGGGTTCGCGGGGTTCAGTTCTGGAGACATTCCGAGGCCAAATCGCGAACGGTGGCCCGGTAACGGTCACTAGCCGGACGGTGACCCGCTACTTTATGACCGTCGAAGAAGCGGTTCAGCTAGTAATTCAGGCCGGGGCCATCGGCGAGTCGGGCCAGGTGCTGGTACTCGATATGGGCAAACCTGTGTTGATTGCCGATGTCGCCCGACGGCTAATTGCGCAAGCCGAACGACCCATCGAGATCGTCTTCACTGGCCTGAGGCCGGGTGAGAAAGCTGATGAAGTGTTGTTCTCCGACGACGAAAGTGCGGTGCC
>CAXMUI010000152.1:0-4980 GCA_964196475.1 uncultured Acidimicrobiia bacterium | reverse complement strand
TCGACCCGCGATCTGCAGACCGTCACCGCATTTGGTGCGCTCGCCGATGTGGACACCGGTTATCCGATCATGTTGTCAGAAATGACCTTGTTGACCGCCTTGCGAACCGCGGCAACATCAGCGATGGCCGCCAAGGTGCTCGCACCCGCGAATGCCACCACGATGGCCATGATTGGCGCCGGCGCTCAGTCCGAATTTCAAGCACTTGGATTCCGTGCCAACCTTGGTATCAACTCGCTACGCATTTTTGACGTAGACCCCGCAGCCATGGCGAAGTTCGAAAGAAACGCCACCTCGCTCGGCTTCGATGTCACCGTGTGTGCTGACGCCGAGGAAGCTATTTCTGGCGCCCAGATCATTACGACCTGTACCGCCGACAAACGAAACGCGACCATCCTCACCGACGAGATGCTTGAGCGGGCCCAGAGCGCTGCGCCAAGTCGGGGAGTGCACATCAACGCCATTGGTGGTGACTGCCCCGGCAAAACCGAACTAGACATAGAACTCGTTAAGCGCGCCAGCATCTTCGTCACCTACCCCGAGCAGACCTTCATCGAGGGCGAGATTCAATCATTGCCTCGGGACTGGCCACTGACAGAATTATGGCAAGTACTGACCGGCCAAGCAGTTGGTCGCTCCACCGAAGAAGAGTTGACGATATTTGACTCCGTGGGCTTTGCCATCGAGGACTTTACGGCGCTGAACTTCCTGAACGATCGCTTGACCGGTACCGATTACTTCGAAGACATGGACCTGATCGCCGAACCAACCAATCCCAAAGACCTGTTTGCCCTCGTTGACGCAAAACGCCCCGCGATGGTCGGCGCATGACACCCGTTAGGGCAGCGACACTGGAGCGAAATCCCAGCCGCCCAACGCGGCGTATTCGCTCCCTGCAAGCACCGTCGGCTGTGGTCATGGTGCGTCCTCGCCATTTTGGGATAAACCAGCAAACCGCAGCAGACAATCTGTTTCAGGCAGACGGCACGTCACGTACCGCTGACGAGATCGCAAGTGCGGCCTATGCCGAGGCCTCGGCCTTGACCCAAGCGCTTCGTGATCATGGAGTGACCGTTCACCTTTTTGAAGATGAAGGGCGAGATCGACCCGACAGCGTCTTCCCAAATAATTGGTTTTCGACCCATACCGGTGGGCGGATAGTCACCTATCCCATGTACGCAGAAAATCGTCGTCGCGAGCGCCGCACCGACGTGATTGACTTTCTTAAAAAGAACTACCGAGTCCAGGACATGATCGACTATTCCGGCTTGGAGTACGACGGACTGTTCCTTGAAGGAACCGGGGCAATGGTTCTTGATCACATTGGTCGAGTTGCCTATGTGGCGCGATCATTTCGCGCTGACCCCGTGATCCTTGAACGATTTTGCACCCACAATGGTTACGAGCCGATGGTCTTTGATGCAGTCGACGGGTACGGAGAGGCGATCTATCACACCAACGTTCTTATGTGTGTGGGGACCGAGTTTGCGCTCATCTGTCTTGAAGGCATAGCTGACCCGAAACGCCGTAACGACATAGCTACTCGACTGAATGACACCGGACGTAGCGTCATTGATCTGACCCAACAACAACTCCTCAACTTCGCGGGGAACGCTTACGAACTCAGTGGGTCAAGTGGCCGAGTGCTGGCTATGTCTGACCGGGCTCGACGTGCGCTGACCGCTGCGCAAATTGATGTAATAGAGCGGTCAGCCCAAATCGTTGCTGTCGACATACCGACCATCGAACTCGCGGGGGGTTCGGTGCGATGCATGCTCGCTGGCGTACACCTGGAGCCCCGCCATAGCTAGTCCAAGGTTTGGTTGTCTGTTGCGAGTGACCGACTAGTGGGCTCGGTGTAGTGGCAAAGTGCAGCAGCGGAAGCTGCCACCTGTCTTCGGCGGCTCCGAGTAGTCCACCTCGATCACTTCGATACCGCGCTCTCCCATTTCGGCGTTGATTCGTCGTGCGGTTGGTTGCGAAATGACCGTCGAAGGGTCCAGCGACAAAACGTTCGTGCCGAGGACTTGTTGTTCTTCGCGCGTTACCTCAATGAGATCGTAGGTATCTCGTAAAGCCGCTGGGATGTCCTTCATGCCTCCGGGATAGATCAAGGCGTGGCCATCACCGACGGGTACGAATGAGCAGTCGAGATGGAGCACGTCTTCGCCTCTTTGGAGTCCGGTCAAGTTGACGGGCACTATCTCATAGTCCGGCACAAGTTGCATGAGCCAAGCGGCGCCCGCCAGTGTGGTGCGTTGCCCCATACCGACAAACACTTTGCCTCGATCAACAATTACATCTCCGCCCTCAATGACAACATCCTCGGGCGCAAACAGCACCTTCACATGCTCGGGAAATTGCTCAAGCAGGTGTGCATAACCCCGCCACTCATGCCGACGGCTCTTGGCGGCCATTGTCGTGACCACAAACGTGTCGCCGATTACCACACCTATATCGCGGGTCATCATTTGGTCCGGGATATAGGGAAGCGGGTGCGGTTGCAGCACCTCGATGCCACGGCTTCGCAGCACATCGATGAGGCTCTGGAGCTGTTTGGTTACCGCTGCACGTGTCGGGGCATCGGGGCCGTCGTAGTACTTGCGCTGCGTCTCGTTGATGATCTCCGGGTTCACCTGCATGAAGTTGTCCGGGTAGCCAACGATCACCGATCGCAGGGGAGCTGTTTCAGAATCGACGAAGATGTCCACGGTCAAAGGGTATAGGGCCTCCCCGCACGCAGTCTGGCAATCGGGCCGGCGATCAATGATTGCCCACTGCGAAATGTCCTGACCGGTGTGCCAGAATGAAAATCCGATCACCAAGGAACGTGCCGTGGAAAACAAACAGGAGTCCGATCTCGTCTTCGCCGGGTCTGTCCCTCAAATATATGACCGACTACTGGTACCGCTGATCTTCGAGGGACCCGCCCAAGATGTCGTCGAGCGACTGACCGCTCTGGCGCCGGCAAAGGTGTTGGAAGTTGCCGCAGGGAGTGGGGTTCTTACCCGAGCGATGGCCACCGGCTTGGACCCCTCGGTTGAAATTACCGCCACCGATTTGAATCTGCCGATGATCGACCATGCCGCTTCTGTTGGTACATCTCGGCCAGTGACATGGCAGTTCGCGGATGTGATGGATCTGCCGTTCTATGACGGCCAATTCGATGCGGTCGTTTGCCAGTTCGGGGTGATGTTCTTTCCGGACCACGCGGCGGCATACGCCGAAATAGCGCGGGTGCTGCGACCCGGCGGAGCATTCGTCTTCAACGTGTGGGACCGGATCGAAAACAACGAGTTTGCCGACGTTGTGTCAAACGCAGTCGCTCAAATGTGGCCAGAGGATCCGCCCGCGTTTCTAGCTCGCACGCCGCATACGTATTATGACGAAGCAGAAATTCGGGGTGACCTCACCGCCGGTGGTTTCCATGCCGCAGTGAGCTTTGATGCGATCGAGTTCCGAAGTCGAGCAGCGTCCTGTGATATCCCTGCGATTGCCTACTGCCAGGGCACGCCGCTTCGCAACGAGATCGAGGCCAGGGATCCTGCCCGCCTGGCCGAGGCCACTGAGGTCGCCACTGATGCTCTCTGCGATCGCTTTGGGTCGACGAATCTCGATAGCAGGATCCGGGAATATATGATCACGGCACACAAATCCACGTAGTCCTTGGGACCCATACTGTGAGGCATGCCGTCATGACGAGAACTGGCGTAGCATCACTGCGATGAAACAATCTTCCGCCTTCCTCAGCATTGCAGCCAGCGTGGTAGTTGGGTTCCTCGTTGCCTTGGCTGGGAGCGATGGCAGCGTCGACGTCGGTTCGCTACCGCTATTCGGCCTCTGTGGCCTGCTGGCCTTCGGCATCAACTGGATTGTCTTTGTTCCGTCCTATCTCAAGCAAACCGAACGCTTTTACGACCTGACTGGGAGTCTCACGTACCTCACACTCACTGGGGTCGCGTTGGCGTTTTCTGACCTCGATGCACGGGCCGTGTTAGTGGCTGTCCTTGTCGCAATTTGGGCAGTTCGTCTCGGGAGTTTCTTGTTCAAGCGGATCAGTTCCGAAGGTGGGGATAGTCGCTTTACCAAACTCAAGACCCGACCGGCGCAGTTTCTCATGATGTGGTCGATCCAAGGCCTGTGGGTGTTGTTCACGCTGGCCTGCGCTCTTGCGGCCATCACGGGGGAGGACCGAACTGACCTGGGCATTTATGCATTTATTGGAACAGCAGTCTGGGTCTCTGGCTTTGTGATTGAGGTCGCGGCAGACCGCCAAAAGTCCACGTTTCGAGCCGATACGAAGAACAAAGGTCGCTACATCACCACCGGCTTGTGGGCATGGTCCCGTCACCCCAACTATTTCGGCGAGATTGTCCTGTGGGCCGGGATCGCTGTCATAGCGTTGCCAACTTTGTCCGGATGGCGTTGGATCACGCTGATCTCGCCACTCTTCGTTTACTTCTTGTTGACCCGGATAAGCGGACTGCCTATACAAGAACGCCAGGCGAAGCGTCGCTGGGGCGACGACGAAGGCTTCCAGACTTACCTGAAGAACACGCCAGCGCTGGTACTGCGACCGCCTCGAAACGACCGCTAAATGGACGTCAGGGCGCCCCGCAGAATGGAGCGTCCCGAGTGGGTTGGATCGCCATCGTGGGGTTCGATACTGATGTCGACAACGTAGTAGATGTCCGGGTCATAGTTGGCCGGAACCGTAAGGGCTGATGGGTCATCGGGGTTAAAGATGCCGAGCGAAACGAGATCGGCTGGATTGCCGTCGCTGTCCGGTTCGATAAGCCAAACCTCAAGATCGGCATCGCCGGCGGCCGGAAGCGAAGCGTCATCAATTTGTACCGTGAGCAGGCCGTCTTCGTCGATCAGCAACGCAGTTGCGGCAGCATCAGCACCGAGCGGGTCAAATGCGACCGGGTCGTAGACGAGATTGGCTTCGGCGAGCTGTTGGGCGGCGGGGTCTGATCC
>CAXMUI010000151.1:0-51905 GCA_964196475.1 uncultured Acidimicrobiia bacterium | reverse complement strand
GCTCGACGAAATGACTCGAGAGCATATGCAGGACGAACTCCTCAGGATCTGGAGCGAAACGGACACGACGGTTATATTTGTGACCCACTCCATTGCCGAGGCCGTGTATTTGTCGAAACGTGTTGTGGTCATGTCACCGCGTCCGGGCCGTATAGCGTCCGTCGTCGATGTCGACCTGGGCGAGCACACGGACTCCACTCGAGAAACTTCGGCCTTCTTTGCCGCGGTTACCGAGGTACGAACCGCACTACGAGCCGTGGAAACCAATGCGTAAACTCTGGTTGGCCTGGAGTGCCCCAATCATTGTGGGGGCGATCGGCTTTGTATTCTGGGAGGGGGCCATCGTCATTGTTTCTCCCGATGGCTTTGTCTTGCCCGCGCCCACTTCGATTGGTCAAGCATTCTTCGAAAACTGGTCGGAAATCTTTCAGGGAGCACGGGTTACGGGCCGGATAATTGTGATCGGTCTGCTCGGTGGGGTAGTGGCGGCCTTAATCGCAGCGCTGCTTGTCACACGTTTTCGTCTAGCTGCCGAAATCATCACGCCTTTAGCCGTGGGTCTAAGCGCGATGCCAATCATTGCTCTCGCACCAATTTTCAATAACTGGTTTGGGTTGGTGTCGTCTCGCGGCAATCAGCTCATCGTGGCTCTGCTCGTGTTCTTCCCGGTGTTCATTAACACGGTCAAGGGGCTTACGCAGGTCGAGGACAGTCAAATCGAGCTCATGGAGTCCTATGCCGCGTCGAAGTGGACAATCATGCGTGAGGTTCGAATCCCGAATGCACTGCCCTTCGTGTTCACTTCACTCAAGATTGCTTCGTCGCTAGCGGTCATCGCAGCCATCGTGGCGGAGTATTTTGGTGGCCGCCAAGATGCCCTGGGCAACCTCATTACGAGCTCTGCCGGTCTCGCTAGGTACGCCGAGGCGTGGGCCGCGGTTCTAGCCGGAACCATTATTGGCACTATCTTGTATGTGATTGTGCTAGTTATCGAGAGACGCACAATTCCGTGGCATGCATCAATTCGCGAACAAGAAATCAACCCTGGAGGGTGACCATGAAGAAGACTAATTTGGTAACGAGAGTGCTAGCAATTCTGCTGGCCTTCGGCTTGCTCGCCGCAGCCTGCGGCAGCGACGGGGGCGATTCCAGCTCCGACGCAGGCGGAGAACCCGTCGATGTCCGTTTGCAATTGCAGTGGGTTCCTCAGTCACAATTCGCTGGCTACTTTGCCGCGGTCGATCAAGGCTTCTACTCCGACTTGGGACTTAACGTCACAATTCTCGACGGTGCTGTCGACATTGTTCCGGCTACGGTCCTCGATTCGGGCGGCGCCGAGTTTGCTGTCTCCTGGGTACCACGTGGGCTAGTGCCCCGCGAAGAGGGCCTGAACATTACGAACATTGCGCAGATCTTCCAGCGCAGTGGGACGTTGCAGGTATCTTTGGCTGACTCTGGAATTAACAGCCCCGCGGACCTCGCCGGCAAAAACGTCGGCAACTGGGGTTTCGGCAATGAGTTCGAACTGCTTGCCGGTCTGCGCTCTGTTGGGCTTGATCCCGATAGCGACGTAACCCTGGTTGGTCAGGATTTCTCCATGACTGCGCTCATCAATGGCGACGTCGACGCGGCTCAGGCCATGATCTACAACGAGTACGCACAAACGCTGGAGACCATCAACCCTGCTACTGGCGAGCTTTTTCAGCCAGAAGACCTCACGGTAATCGACTGGAATGATGTCGGTACCGCCATGTTGAACGATGCTTTGTGGGCCGATGCCGACAAGCTCGAAGACGACGAGGCTTACCGCGCCACCGCCGTCAAGTTTGTGGAAGCCTCCATCCGAGGCTGGGTCTACTGCCGTGACAATTTCGATTCGTGCGTCGACATTGTCAATGCCGCCAATCCGCCCTACGGCGGACCAGTACACCAGGCATGGATGCTAAATGAGGTAAACCAGTTGCTGTGGCCATCACCTCTGGGCCTAGGCATGATGGACCCCGCGGCTTGGGACAACACCATTGACGTTGCCACCTCAGAAGGCATCCTCAATGCGGCCCCCACCGAAGGTGCCTACATCACCGATATTGCTACCGAAGCGCTCGCCAACCTCAAGGCCGATGGTCTCGACGTGACCGGCGCCGGCTATAGCCCCACCACGGTCGAGCTAACCGAGGGCGGCAATTAGCAAACCTAGGTAAAAGTGTGAGATAGGGCAGTGGCACCGGTGGTGTCGCTGCCCTTTTCGCGCTCGGCCGAAGGTTGTGTCCCACCGGTCTTTCGTGGCCGAGGAGTCGTTTCCGGCGAGTCAAATCGATCAATTCTAAGGTCGGGACTTCTGACTCTAATGACCCGAAACGGGACTGCCGATACTTAAGTTATGAACTTGTGAAAACCTTCACAAGCTTGACCACAAGGAGGGAATGTGATGCTCAAACGACTCGCACTTCTCGGATATGCCTTAGCCATAGTCGGACTAATCTTCATGGTTGCTGGCGGTGTCGCCTACACCCGAGTCCAGGATGGCTACGGCTCGCTGGAGTCCTTCAGTGAAGCGCAAAATGTAACGCTTAGTTACAACGAGGACGGTCAACTGACCGATCGGGGAACCACCGAGGGAGCCGACGCCATCATGGGGTTGCTCACCAACGACTGGGCTTACCCGGTAGTAAGTGGCGACATGGATCCTAATGACCCGCTGGTCAACACTGCCAGTGAGTACATGTTCCAAATGGCCACAATCCTGCAACACACCCTGCACGGCACCATCGGGGTTGTCCTCGACGAAGCCGTCGAGTATAACGGCGAGACTTTTGCCGCCGGAAGCTACGACTTTGCGGTCGAGGGACGCTACTGGACAGACTTTGACCGTCAACACCCCATCGAGGGCCCAGTACGGGACCAGGCATGGAGCGGAACCGTTCACGGACTGGTAGCCGAGTTAGGTGTCGGCACAGTAACCCACTCGACACTGCAAATGGGCTTGGCACTATCTGGCCTGTTCGGTGGCCTCGGAGCAACGCTGCTCTTGGCCGGTGGAGGGTTGGTCTGGAGCGCCAAAGCTAAAGATGGCGATCTAGAAGAAATCCTGGTTGTCGAAACCGCCAAGGAATCGGTCCTGCAAAGTTAAACCGAAGCGACCAACTGCCCCCTAATTGGCAGAGTTGCCGGCTTGAGCCCTCCCGAACCGGGAGGGCTCAGTCGCGTCCGGGGTTCGTGCGCAATAAGCGCTAGCTGCCCACGATTACCGTACGCAAATACAGCTTGACCATGGCCATGGCTTGCACGGCGCCGTACAAGGAAGCAACGACAACGGCAGACAACCCCGTGCCGATCAAAGCTCCGGCGGAAAGCTCGGTGTTTTCACCGAGGTTCCAATAGGCGAAGCTCCCGTCCGAGTCGGTAACCGGTTCGCTGCCAAGGTTGAAGCCGCTGGTGCCAAAGATGGCACCAAACAGACCGCCCACCACAAAGGAGATGACGAAACCGATGATCCCGAGTAGGAGGATCCTGCCCAACGCAGGCCACCAACGGCCCGTACTCACTGCCGCACTTGCTGTGATGGGGTTGCCGCTTGAGATGACGACCGCCGCAGCCAACCAATAAAGCTTGACAACTGCCCATAGAACGACAGGAATAAAAAGGATAAGGGCAAAGATGCCAAGGGCAGGGGCAATGAGTGCGAGACCCAAGATAAGAACAAGTGCACCGAACACACACACTCCGACGACAATCGACCAGCCGAGCATTCGTGGAAATTTGCGCAGAGCGACGCTAAACGATTGCCCAACCGAAGGCGTCTCGCCTTTTGCTTCGGTGTGCATCAGGTGGATAAAGCCCAGTGACCCGATCGAGTACAACACAAACGCCACCAGGGCCAGGGCACCCGCATACACCGCGTTCTCGAACGTGAACCCCACAAATTCGGGCCAGTCACTGGTGGGACTGGCGACAACCACGGTGTCTTGGAGCGCTATCGCGGAGGAAGCAGAGATCATCATGCTGGCGGGCACCACCGTCACCATGCCCAAGGCCACAACCTCGCGCCAACGCTTGCCTACTGCACCGAAGGACCCCCGGATCCACTCACCGATGTCGCCGAAGTCGCTTTCGGTATCGGCGTAGCCAGGGGAGTGGCGGTGTTGTGTCCAGGCCGACCCGTCCCAGTATCGCAGTACGCCTGTTGCGCCCTCTGGATCAGGAAACCAGCCAGCCGGAGGAAGATCGCTCATGGCCGTAGAGGCTACAGCATTGCTATGTATGTCATGTATGGCGAACGCGTCTTGGGTTGGATCTCGGTAGAAGTGCTGGGGTAGCGCCACTAGAATCGACATAGACCGCCGGAAATACACGTTATGTAAAGTTATGTCTACATGCGGTGAGATAGGGTCCCAAGCATGCACAGCCCTCCCATCAACCAATCAGTGGTTTTCACCTATACCAATGACCTCGAAGGGTCATCTCGATTCTTTCGTGAGGTTCTTGAGCTTGACTTTGTGGTCGACCAAGGTGCTTGTCATATCTTCCGCCTCACCGAACAGAGCTTCCTAGGTGTATGTGATCTTCCCGATCGACCGCAGTCCAAGGCCGGGGTCACCCTCACAATTGTCAGCGAAGCGGTTGATGATTGGCACACCTTTCTTACCGCCAAGGGCATCGAGTACGTCAAACAGCCGAGCCATAGTGACGAGTTCGGTGTGTACAGCTCGTTGTTCATCTCTCCGGATGGCTATCGAATCGAAATCCAGAGCTTTAACGATCCACTCTGGCACACCAAAACCATCTGACAATACGGTTGGCTTCATGCCTTCTAAAGACTGAGCGCCCTCTTTAGCGCTACAACCAAAGCTGTTTCCGCGCTGTTGATCGGCGCCTCCCAGTCGTAATCGCTTACCGCTTCAGCCACGTTGTACCGCAGATCAATGAGTCGCTCGTAGTCGCTGCGCTCCACAACCATCTTGGTGTCGGTCAAGCCGTGCTGCAATGCCAGGCTTCGTGCCTCGTAGGCCCTTTGCCGACATGATCGTCGGCAGTACGTGCGCGGTCGGCCACCTGACGCCGGATGATGTAACACTTCCCCGCACCATTGACACTTCGAACGTTTCGTCACGTGACGAAACTAGCACACTGGTACATCCAAACCGAGTCACCGGTCTTTACATAGGTGTTGCATCACATGAGACGAGGCGGTGGTTCCTAATTTTCCAGGCGCGCTCAGTCGGGAAAGTCCCTGAGACCGTGTCTGGGTCGTAACTGAGTCCACTCGCCTCCCCCACTGCGGCGCATTCGATTTCTCTTTCGGCCCGTAGCGCCTCGTCCCCTGGGTATACATCTCCGAGGGTCGAATCGTAGGTACCGAGGGCCATGAGCGCATCGGGCGCCAGGCAGGGGGCTTCGAGTCCAACGTTGAAGTTGTCACCGACGAATACGAAACACAATCCAGCGTCCAGATCACTCAGAAACACGTGGTTGCCCATCGCCGCCTGCAGCCCAACTTCAGAAATGGCTGCGTCAAACACGTCGACTCCGAAGACATTGGCAAAGCAGTCCACTTCGCCGTCATAAGGGTCACCCAGGCCAATAGTCAGGTTGAAACCGATTCCGACGCCTTTGCTTGTAAGTGGTCGCCCTACATAGTCCGAAACAAGCGACTGGCAAAGATCGGCCAACTCATCTTGCGCCAGTTCGGCGTCGGCGGGGAGCGATTCGCCCCGCGGTGCAATCGATCCCACGAATTCTGCGCTATGTGGCACATCACATGCGGACTGAACATATGCAGCCAGGTTGTCGTCGTAGGTCGCGCACCCCTGCCCCGGAACCAACGACGGAAACGCCGCATCCTCGACAAATTCATCGTGCCAAGCGACACAAACAAGGCGGTGAAAACCGACCGCCCAAACCGTTTGATACGGAACCGTCCCGCCGACCGCGTCGAGGTCGACATCGAGATTTTCGCTCTCTGCCTTGGCTGGGCATTTGGTGAAGAGGGCTTCTTCGATCTGGTCGTTGCTCGGGTACGGGCTTTCGGCGGGTAGGTCAACAAATCCAACAAATGTGTCCGCCTCGGGGTCGCTGCAATCCGCCAGATTGGCCACCGTCAAGTCCGACGGAACGAAGGTCACACACGTACCGGCCGCGAGGGTCGTAACAACGACGCCTGGCGAAACAGCAGCCGCGTACCCGACCTCGCTGACGAGGGCATGAAGTCCGCTGTCGGTGTGTGAGTCGAACCAGCAGTCAACTGTTGCGGCGTACGGTTCGCCGGGATTTGCAGCGGTGTAGCCAATGGAGCCGAACCCATCTGTGGCCGGATCACCGTTCGCGTACGTTGCTACGTGAGGCGCACAGAGAACGGCGAGGTCTATCGCTGCCGCCATCTCGTCATTGGGCAGAACCGCTCCGGCCGGACTTTCGATCACCGCAGCCAACTCGCCACCATGGGGTTGATCACATGCAATCTGCTCGAACGGGCCGTCGCCCTTGCTGATGCCACAGACGGGATCAAGTACGGCTTCGGGCTCAATGTCCGCTGTTGGCGTCTCCTCGGGTTCGTTGGTCGGCTCGGGCACATCCTCGGCAACGTCCTCAACAACATCATCGGTTGATTCCTCTACTTCGATCGTTGTCGCGCCCCCTCCACATGCGGTGGCCACCAACGCCAAGAGGACTACTGGCCGTAGCCAAAGTTTGCGGTGCCGCAGATTGCCCACGATTTCTGTCTCACGATCAGTAGGGATGCTAGACAGCGAAACTAACACGACACCCTCAACGGGTTCCGTAAAATGTGGAGGACTTTCCGGCAGCGAACGCCGTCGAACGCAAGCTACGAACTGAGTGTTTCTCGAAGCAGTGCCTTTGTGGCCTGAACGTTGACCCACTCAAGTACACGGACATTGCCGGGGTCGGGGTGGCGAACCGGCCTTTGATCAACCAGGGTCATGCCTCGCGCTGGACCGTGGGCAGTAACAACTTGCACCGGACAGCGCACACCGGCCACCAGGTCTGGGTGCGTAACCGCTACCACTGCGAGCGCATCGTGAACCGCCGCACCGGCCAAAGTTGTGAATTCGTGTTGGCGCTCGTCGTAGTACTCAAGCAGGTCGCAGAACACCGTCATTGACTCGTTGACCGTGCCGACCCGCAAGTCTCGTATCCAGGTTCGGTCCAGCAAGACTTGATGGGTGGCGTTTAGTCCAACCATGGTCATGTTTGGGTGTCCTGAGGCGAATACGATCTCAACAGCCTCGGGATCCACCAATGCATTGAACTCCGCTCCGGGTGTGGTGTTCCCATTGCCGGTACTGCCGCCCATCCAGGTGATTCCCGCCGTAAGGCCCACAATTTCAGGGGCCTGTTGAAGCGCGTGAGCGATATTGGTTAGGGGGCCGGTGGCGATCAAATGAATTCCCGGTTCCGCGCGAACGGTTTTGACAATCCATGCAGCTGCATCATGAGAGGAAGCCGGGCGAGTTGCCGGGGCAAATTCAATGTGACCTGTCCCGCGCGGACCGTGGAAATCGTTAGCTCGATGGCCAGTGGACCCGTTAAGAGGTAAGTCATGCCCAGCATGCACGGGTAGCTCAGGCCGACCAAGAATGTCGCAGACGGCTAGAGCATTCTCGGTTGTGTGCGCCAAATCAACGTTGCCGCCGACCGTAGTGATTCCGACAACGTCGCCGAGGCGAATGGCCATAGCAATTGCGATTGCGTCGTCAAGTCCCGGATCGCAGTCGAGAATTATTCGGGGCTTCGTAGTCATAGCTGCACGGTAGTTGCCGGGTGCTCGTGCTCCAAGCGGCTACTTCGCCCAACCGCGGGCACCCGCGGAACTAGCCGCGCTACCGCCTGCGACAGTGCCGCGCTGAATGGCGACGCCAAAGTCATCTCCGGCCGCCCGAGCGGCCGCGAATGCCCCACAGAAAGCATCGCCCGCTCCGGTCGTGTCGAGGACGCGGATCGGAATAGCCGGTGAAGAAGTGTGTTGATGGTCGTTCACCCAAGACACACCGTCGCCACCACGGGTTACGACCGCCGAGCCATAAAGATTGGCGAGGAAGGATGCCGCTTCGGACGGATCACCGACCCCGGATAATTGGGTTGCTTCAACTTCATTCACGATGACGGTTGGATCGACGGCCGCGAGTGGACCGCCCAACGGCTTCGCGGGAGCGGCGTTGTACAGAACATCAAAGCCTGCCTGGTGTGCGGCCACGGCTGCTGCGGAAATGACCTCATCTTCGATCTCACCGCTGATCAGACACACCCCCTTGGCCGCTTGAGCGATGCGTCTAACTGCCTGGGTCACGTGTTCGGGATCCAGTGCGGCATTTGCTCCGGAGGCAACGGCGATCAGATTTTCGGTAGGTCCCGTGATCACGGCGGCGCGTCCGGTGGGTTCATCCAGCCGGACAACTTCGGTCGTATCGACGCCAAAGGTTTGCAGTTCGCTAAGCGCTTCAGCTCCCGAGGCATCCACGCCAACGGCACCGACCAGATAGGTCGGTGCTCCGCTCGTAGCAGCAGAGACTGCCATGTTGGCTCCCTTTCCTCCGCCCGCTCGTTGGTAGGCCGCGCCAATCACTGTCTCCCCCGGTGCAGGCAACGCAGCCACCGAGTAGATCTCATCTACATTCACCGATCCTACGACAATGACAATTCCGCTCATGGCGCCGCCGGACAATTATGCATAGGTATAGCCATTTACTTACCCTAGGTCGCGTCGCGATAGCAGGGACTCATCCCGGCTTACAAACACGTCGAGTAATGGGTGAACGTTGAACGTTGTTGAAGGCCACACTTGATCGCCAGCTGTGCTGAGGCTTGGTTGGTATCGAGCAACACATAGCGTGGTTTCAGATTGCGCTCATGTAAGTACGCGAGGGCGGTGTCTACGACTTTCACTGCGAGTCCCTGACGGAGTGAGGACTCAACAGTTCGGACTCCGCCGATCTCCCATACATCTTTGTAGTTACGAAATGCCATGCCTACTGAGACCGGTTCGCCCTCCACGAAAACGGCAAATGACGCGGCACCATGGTGAAATTTCTGAACCAATTCGTCTCGGGCATAGGTATTGGCGCCAAACAGTTCCACGAGTCGTTCGTCCAGTGTTTCGCAAACCTGCACAACGGGATGTGGTTGATTGCCCGATGATTGGGTGTAATCAACAATCGCCCGCTCGCGGGTCAGCACGTACCGTGCGCGTAGGTGGAGGAGATCGGTATCCGACTGGAGTTTAAACACGGTCGGCCCCGCCGGTATGTCCGCCAGGAGCATCGGCAGTAGGTCGGGGCTATCAACCACGGGAATGAGGACCTGGTCAAAGGATCCATAGTTCAGTTTGTCCCAGCGGAACATGTCCGTCGCCATCCGTAGTAGCACTCCGGAACGGCCGTGCTCCTCCGCAACGGCCACGTCGACACGATCGCCGTAATCCTGCAAGAACATGAGCGGGATAATGTTGCGCAGGCGGTCACGTTCGAGGTAGTCGATGGCCCGGGCGGTATTCATAATGCATCACTCGCTATTCGCCGCATGGTCCGCTCCCCCACGGTCGCAAATATTGCATCACCTGCGAACCCAACGGTGAACAACATCATCCCAAGGCCAATGGCCCAACCTCGAGCTAGGCGCATTGCGTCGTCACCCACGGGTCCATAGGCAGCAAAGAACTGCTCACGTTCGAGCCGATCAAACAGCATCCATGCGCAGTTGAGGTCGCATGGCGCATCGCCAGCACAAATATCACCCCAGTCAATAACCGCGGCAAGTTTACCCTTGCGTGAAATGAGGTTTTTCGGGTGCGGATCACCATGAAGCCAAACCTGCTGATCCGGGCGATCGACATTGCATGCGATGTCCCAGTGGCGGTAGATCTGATCGATGTCGATACCGCGCCTTTCCAGTTCTCCGGAGTGTTCTCGTAACTGATCGAGCGTCCACGTGCGGAGTTGAAGATTGCCGCCTCGGTAGGGGTTGCTGGGGGCATCCCCCGGCGTGGGTTGGTGGAGTCGCCGAAAGAATGTGCCTAGCCGTTTGGATTCACCGGCCGCAAGTGTGTCGATCCCCAGTTGGGAGCCTTCGAACCAAGGAACGACGCTCCACGGCCACCGAAATTCTGGTGCGGGGTTGCCGTAGAACACGACCCGCGGAATGGCGATACCGAGATCTTCTGGAATTGCTTGGAGCCACTGCTGTTCGTTGCGTAGGCACACGAGACTGGCCTCACGTCGTGGCATTCGTACGGCCAGAGACTGGCCGAGCCGATAGGTTTCGTTGTCCCACCCCGAGCCCACGAATTTGACCGGTAGGTCGTCATATTGTGGTGCCTGGGCAGCAAGGAGTGAGGTCACGAGTTCGGCGCTGATGTGCACCTCCGCCTTCGGTGTTTCCGGAGTTCCAACCACGGCGGCCATCTTAGAGTTGGCAGGTGGCATGCTGTGGTCATGTCAGAAAGACTCCGGGTTGCCTTTCTTTTCGCTATGCAGGGCGAGGCGGATCCGACGTTGGATCAATTTGGCGCCACGGCACTCGAAGTTTCCTCGCGTTACCCGGTGCGCTACTACCAGACCCATGCCGAAACGACAGACGTACTCTTTGCGATCAACGGTATAGATCGACTTCACGGCGTCGATTTGATTGGCACCCAAGCCGCGACGATGACCACCATCCAGGTGATCGAATCCCACGAACCTGACGTCATCATCAGCGCCGGGACTGCGGGTGGTTGGGAACATCACGGCACCTCAATTGGACAGGTCTACCTCAGCGACGACACATTCCATTTTCACGACCGGCGTATAGGCCTTACTGGTTGGGAGGCCTACGGGCGTGGCTCGTACCCGGGCGCCAATACCCGCAAACTAGCTCAGGCTCTTGGACTTGAGCGCGGCGTAATTACTTCGGGCAATTCACTGGGACAGTCAGACGAGGACCGCACCGCGATGATCGCGAGCGAGGCGCGCGCCAAGGACATGGAGGCCGCTGCTGTTGCGTGGGTTGCCCACGAGGCTCATGTGCCGATGTTTGCCATCAAGGCCATCACCGATTTTGTCGATCACCCCGCCCACACAGCCCAGCAATTTACCGCCAACTTTGATACTGCGACAGCGGCATTAGCCGATATCGCCAACCGCGTTACAGATCATCTGGGGCAACGCCGATTGGGGGATATTGGCACGTCCATATAGCGCAATTGCTCATTGCGTCTAATCACCGCCTGGGATAGCGTCGACCTCGGCGACCGGGCATTTGTGGGTCGCGTTTTGTCGCGATCCCTCGGAGATACCTTGCTGGCCAAACTTGGACGATGGAGCTTTGTTCATCGGCGATCTGCGGTTGCGTTATGGATGGCGTTTCTGATTATTGTCGTTGGCGCCGCCTCCATTATTGGGTCCACCTACGACACCAGTCCATCTCTCCCTGATTCCGAGTCGACGCGGGGTTTTGCCGTTATCGACCAGTATTTCGGAGGCATCGGAAGCGGCAACCAAGGGACAATCGTGTTCGAGGCTCCTGGTGGCATCGACGACCCATTGGTCAGCGCTTCTATGACGGCATTGTTCGCCCAGACGGCGGCTAAGGATGGCGTTGTGGCTGTGACGAGTCCGTATACCCCTGCCGGCGGTGGCCAAATTACCGCGGACCGCACCATTGCGTACGCCACTGTTGACCTCGACGCTGACGTTGATGACGAGGAATCGGAGGCCCTTGCCCGAGCCCTCTCAGCGACTGCCCCGCGTAGCGAAAATCTGACTATCGAATTTGGGGGCGAAGCATTTGCCGAGTTTGAGCCGCCGACGGCTGAATTGATCGGTCTCTCCTTCGCCGTTATTGTCCTTATCTTGGCGTTTGGTTCGGTACTAGCCATGGGTATGCCGATTGGCGTGGCGCTGTTTGGCGTGGTTATTGGCTCCGGTCTAACTGGCCTAATGAGCAATGTTGGTTCGTTCCCCGACTTCAGCGTAACGCTAGGCGCGATGATCGGACTCGGCGTAGGCATCGATTACGCACTTTTCATTGTTAGTCGATACCGGGAGTTGACCCATAAGGGTTACTCGCCTCTGGACGCAACCGTCGGCGCCATTAGCACCGCAGGACGCGCCGTCATATTGGCAGGACTAACCGTGGTCATATCACTGTTGGGGATGCTCTTGATAGGCGTGGCATTCATCGCTGGGCTTGGCATTGCTGCTGCGACAACGGTACTAGTGACCATTTTTGCAAGCCTGACGCTTTTACCCGCGTTCCTCGGCTTTGCTCAAGGTCGGGTCGCGGTCACCCGGGTGCGGGGGCTTGTAGCTGCAGCATTCGTTTCTCTAGCGTTGTTGGCCGCGGGACTTGAAGTTGGCGCTGCGTATATTCTGATCTTCCTGGCGCTGGCAGCGACCACTTTGGCGGTTGGGTCATTCTGGGGTCCACTGAAACGGCCGGTCGAGAGCAAGCCGGAACGCCCCATGAACGAGACGTTCTGGTACCGGTGGAGTCACCGTATTCAAGGTCATCCATGGGCAGCGGTTGGATTGGCGACCACCATCTTGTTGGTGCTGGCAATACCTATGTTGTCGCTGCAGATGGGTTTTTCGGATGCGGGCAACTACCCCGACGACACCGAAACGAAGAAGGCTTACGATCTGCTCTCCGATGGGTTTGGACCGGGATTCAACGGTCCACTGCTTATTGCGGTTGAGTTGGGACCTGAGGGCGACATGGCTGTTGCCCAGTTCTTGGTTGAGGCCATGGCGTCAACCAATGGCGTGCAGCAAGTGTCAGCCCCAATTCCTAATATCGCAGAGTTTCCCGACGCTGCGCTCATCCAGGTCATCCCGTCTACGTCCCCGCAGGATCGAGACACCGTTGACCTAGTGAAGCTCTTGCGCTCCGAGGTCATTCCACTGTCTGTCGCGGGAACGCTCGCTACAGCCCATGTGACTGGGTCAGTCGCCGCGTCGATTGACTTCACCGCACTATTAGCCAGCCGTTTGCTGGTGTTCATCGCGGCCGTTCTGGCGCTGTCGTTTCTGTTGTTGATGGTGATGTTTCGGTCACTACTGGTACCGCTCAAAGCGGTAGCTATGAATTTGCTCTCAATTGGTGCTTCCTACGGTGTCATCGTCGCAATCTTTCAATGGGGTTGGGCCAGCGGTCTTGTTGGGATTAGCGCCGGAGCACCGATCGAACCATTCGTTCCCATGATGTTGTTTGCCATCGTGTTCGGCTTGTCAATGGATTACGAGGTGTTCTTAATCTCTCGAATCCGCGAAGAGTACGACCGCACAGGTGATGCCAAGAATTCGGTGGCCAGCGGCCTGGCGATGACCGCCAAGGTCATCACTGCCGCGGCGGCCATCATGGTTGTGGTGTTCGGTAGCTTCTTGTTTGACCCGAATCGGGTCATCAAGCTGTTTGGTACTGGTTTGGCGTTGGCGGTCTTCCTTGATGCGACGCTGGTCCGACTGCTACTGGTGCCGGCAACCATGGAACTGTTGGGTGACCGAAACTGGTGGCTGCCACGTTGGTTAGACAAACTCCTACCAAATATTGCTGATGAGGGTGAGGTTGCGGCACCACCTTCCCCCGCTGATTAGCCGCAGCACACCGGTTGTGGGTGCCCATCGGAGTCAGCGACAACGGTGTTGCCGAGATGTTCAGCATCGCCGGTGCGGACGTACAATTCCCAGCGGTTACCGTCGGGGGCGTTAACCCAAGTCTCGGTTTTGGTGGCCCAACAGCACTCGGTGTCGTCGACTCCGGTGGTTCCGATTCCTTCGTCGTTGAGACGCGCTTCGGCGTGGGCGACCTCCTCTTTGGTTTCGACTTCGACACCGAGGTGATTGAGCGATCCGGGTTCGGCATCGGGGTTTTCGAAGAGCACGAGCTTAAGCGGTGGTTCATTGATGGCAAAGTTGGCATAGCCGGGACGCTCTCGCGCCGGTTCGGCGTTGAACATCTTCCCGTAGAACGCTACGGCTTCGGCGAGGTCAGGAACATTGAGGGCAAGTTGTAAGCGCATAATTTTTCTTTCGTTATCATATCGACAGTTGTCGATTCGTTAAGACTTTGACATACGAATCGATCAATGTCAATATGTTTATTATGACTTCTCCGCCAACCGTTTCTCTTTGCTGCTCACCACTGGCCACTGCACCTTTGTCCGAGCAAGACGCGGACGACCTCGCTGGGGTGCTACGCGCCTTGGCGGACCCCGTGCGTCTGCGTTTGGTGAGCCTCATCTATGCGTCAGCATCCGATGAAGTATGTGCCTGTGATTTCCCTGCGTTGGTCGACCGAAAGCAATCCACCGTTAGCCACCATCTTTCCCAGTTGGTGAAAGCCGGACTGATAAACCGCGAACAACGCGGTAAATGGGCCTGGTTCACGATCGATGAAGCTCGCTTTGCATCACTTTGTCGCGTCCTCGACACCCGTTGCGGCTGAGTACCGAACCATGACCGAGGCCATAGTTTCACTCAGCTCCGCGCAAGCACGCCGTATCGCCCTTCGTGCTCAGGGGTTCGGCATGACGGATCCAACGACTCGCATTGACCGACGCCATCTGCGACGCAGTATGAGCCGACAGAACCTCCTCCAACTCGACTCCGTCCCAGCCGTGTGTCGCCCCCAAAATCTCGTTCTCTTCTCGCGACTCGGATATCACGAAATTGGACTGCTCGACCAGATTGCCTACCAAGACGACGAATGGTTCGAAGCCTGGGCTCATGAAGCGTCACTAATGCCCACATCAACTGAGCCGTTCCTTCGGTGGCAAAAAACACGGTCCCAGGACGGCGACACATGGGGCGGTCTTGTTCGACTGGCCCAACAAGAACCTGCCTACATAGCCGAGGTCCTCGCCCAAGTAGCGGAACGACCGCTGCAGGCCAACCAACTGTCCGATGTCCGACCCCAGTCGGGCGAATGGTGGGGAAACCGCTCATTGGGACAGGTGGCGTTGGATTGGCTCTTTCGCATCGGCAAAGTTGGTATTCGCCGCCGGGGCGGGTTCAACAAAGAATTCGACTTGCTCGAACGTATCGTTCCAAGCGAAACAATGGCCGTGGCGACACCAACCGAAGATGATGCCATCAAGGAACTGCTCCGCCGATCTGCCCGAGCCCATGGCGTTGCTACTGCCCACGAGTTGGCCGACTACTACCGACTTCCTATTCGCGATGCTCGCCGGCTGGTTGAAGAATTGGCGGAGGACGGCGCATTGATTCGCGCTAATGTCGAGGGATTTTCCAAACCGGCTTTTCTTTCGCCGGACGCTACCCGGGCAAGATCCATCACCACAGCAACGGTCCTGTCACCGTTCGATCCCGTTGTTTGGCATCGCGACCGAGCCAGTGCGCTCTTTAACTTCGACTACCGAATCGAAATTTATGTGCCTGCCGCGAAACGCAAGTACGGCTATTACGTTCTGCCCCTGTTGGTCGATGACCGTATAGTGGGCCGGATTGATGCCAAAACCGATCGCGCCGCCAATACGTTCCGAGTGCTCGGCGCATGGACCGAAACAGGGGTAAACGCTGACCGTGTGGCTGATCGAATTGTGCCTGCGCTGCAAGAATTCGCTCGGTTTGTCGGCGTGGAGAACGTAGAAATTGTCGATCGGGGAGATCTTGCACCTGCACTACGGGCCATTCACCGATAAGTTTGCGCTGTGAACGAGCACCAACGACTCCTTGACTACCGCCAAAGCCTCAACAACATCGATGGCGCGCTCATCGCCATGTTGGCCGAGCGCTTCAAAATCACGCAGGAGATCGGCCGGTATAAGGCCCAGGTCGGGCTACCGCCTGCCGATCCGGCCCGTGAGCAAACCCAGGTTTCGCGAATGCGCTCGTTGGCTGAAGACGCGGATCTTGATCCCGAGTTCTCCGAGAAATTTCTTCGCTTCATCATTGACGAAGTCATTCACCATCACGAGCGAATCGCCGCAGAAGAGATCTAAGCTGCTAAAACTATGGGCATGAAGGTCGTCGTATATTTTGAAACGCTCAAGGGCAAGACCCAGACCGCCGGCGAGCACATTGCCACTGCGTTTAGCCGCGGCGATGCCGATGTGGCGGTTCGTTCCATCGACGACGTCGATCTCAACCAACTAGCCGAAGCCGACCTCGTCGTATTTGGTACCTGGGTGCACGGTCTGCGTTGGGTTGGCGTGGGTCCAGCCGGCATGGCCAAGATCAAAAGCTTTCCTGCCATCAGGGGCAAGCGCGCTGCCGTGTTCTGCACCTACCGGTGGAACCCTAAAAAGTCGCTCGACACCATGGCCGCAGCTGTTTCCCAACGGGGCGCCAACGTCATTGCGGCACAGTCCTTTCAAGAACACGAACTCGATAAAGGCATCCGCGAGTTCGTCGCTGGCCTGCTTGCCGCATCGGCTTAATCGGCGGCCTTAGGGCTCATGCGCTACACCAGTCAAGAAGTCAAGCGAATCGCAACCCTGGGAGCGGTCTCACTTTTGACGCTTGGCGTTGTCGTGTTTCTGGGTGGTGGCGAAGATAACCCCGATGGGACATCGGCGACACCTACGACTAGCGCCACATTGGGTCCGACTGCTGCTGAGCAACTCGCCGATGCCAAGGCAGCGGCCACGCCGACCGCTGTACCAACTCCAGGCATAGGCGACCGGTCCGAAGCCGATATTGAAGTATCTGGGTCCGGCACTTACACCGGAGCATTGACTGGGCCCATAGCATTCGGTTCCTCAATTGATATTGAAAATGAGTTCACGTTTTCGGTCGCTGTCGAGGACGGTATTGGCGTAACTGCCACAGCCTTTGCTCGCGTGGTGGACGAGGCGTTGGCTGATTCTCGAAGTTGGGCGGCGGCCGTGGACCTCACGCTTGTTCGCGTTGAGCGTGATGGCGACTTTCAGATCGTCGTGGCATCGCCCGAGACCACCGATGCGCTTTGTTCACCGATGCAAACCATTGGTCAGCTGTCTTGCGCCATAAACGACGTGATCGCTATAAATCTGATTCGATGGGAAACGGCCTCGGCTGGTTGGACGGCAGACATCGAGACCTACCGGACATGGGTGATCAACCATGAGATCGGCCATCAGTTATTCGGCACAGGGCATCGTCAGTGCGCTGGGGTAGGCGAGTTGGCGCCGATTATGCAACAACAGAGCATCGCTCTCGACGGGTGTATTCCCAACCCCTGGCCCTACCCAGATGGCCTCGTTTCACCGACACCGGAGCCTACCGCGGTTCCGACGGCAACGCCCAACGAACAAACTGACTCCGATACGGCGGACGACACCGCTCCGGAAACGGTCAACGAATAGCACCTATTCTTGCTGGCGGGTCTACCATCGCCTTGTGCTGACTCCACGCCATCGACCTTTCGACGGGTCAGACGTGGTCAACTTCTTCACCCCCGCTACTGCCCCAAGGAGCATCATGGGATACCTAGGAAACCGAGTCTTACGTCGCGAAGACGCCGCCATGCTTACCGTTGGTGGCACCTATGTTGCTGATGTTGTTCCGCCTGGAACAGCCGTTGTGGTTTACGTTCGGTCCACTATTGCTCACGGGACCATCGAGTCGATCGACCTCGACGACGCGTTAGCAAGCGAGGGCGTTCTTGCCGTGCTGAGCGCGGCTGACCTAGCAACGGGCCGGGTTCCTTCTCCGTGGGGCGAAGTCCCGCCCGAGTCGCACCGACCCATGCTGGCGGTCGACAAGGTCCGCTTTGTTGGCGAGCCCATCTGCGCCGTTGTGGCCGAGACACTTGCTCAGGCCATTGATGCTGCTGAGTTGGTGTTTGTCGATATCGAGCCGATTGATGCTGCGGTAACACTCGAGCAGTCTGTCGCGGGCGATGTATTGCTCTATGACGGCACCGACTCCAACGAACTCCAAGCCATTGGTCAGTTCGGTAGCACCGATTTTGATTCATGCGAAGTAGTGATCGAACGTACCTGGGTGAATCAGCGCGTGGCTCCTATTCCTATCGAGACCCTGTCGGCCTACGCCGTTTGGGAAGGTGACCAGCTCAACATATGGGCGTCCAGCCAAGGCGGCGGAGCTTTCCGCGCCGCTGTCAGTGCGCTGTTGGGCATCCCCAAGGACCAGATTCGGGTAATCGTCCCCGATGTGGGTGGCGGTTTCGGTGCCAAGGGTGGCCCGCACTGCGAAGAAATGCTGATGGGCGCTATTGCTCGCCACGTTGGCCGCGGTGTGCAATGGACCGAAACGCGCTCGGAGAACCTCACCGCGATGGTGCACGGACGCGGCTTAGAACAACACATCACCATTGGCGGAACCAAGGATGGCAACATCACCGATTGGCGTATCAACACTCGCCAGAATGCAGGTGCCTATCCCAACGCGGGTGCGGTACTTATCGGATCGGGTTTCTTGATGCTCAGTGGTGTCTATGACTTCGACCGTTCCGAGTTTTCCGCGAAAGCCTACGCCACCAATACCACGCCGGTCGGCGCCTACCGTGGCGCAGGTCGACCCGAGGCTGCTGCAGCGCTAGAACGCGCCATTGATTTGTATGCCGCCGAGATCGACATGGATCCTGCCGAGCTCCGACGCCTCAATCTGCTCCCCCGATTTGAGTCCACACACACCACTTCTACCGGTACTCCGTACGACGTAGGCGACTATCCCGAGTCGCTTCGTCTGGTCCTTGAGGCCGTTGGTTATGACGATCTACGAGCAGAGCAGGCTCGCAGGCGCGAAGCCGGCGACGCACTGCAGCTTGGCCTAGGAATCGGATCGTACGTGGAGATCACCGGTATGGCTGACCCTAGTGGCGGTGGCGAGTTTGGCACTGTTGAATTGCAAGACGATGGCACCGTAATTGCCCGCAGTGGTTCCCAGGCATACGGCCAAGGTCACGCCACCAGTTGGGCCATGCTTGTCGCCGACGAACTTGGCATTGATATCGACGCCATCACCGTGGTGATGGGTGATACCAGTCAGATCCCTTCGGAAAGTGTCACCGGCGGATCACGCTCGGTGCAGCTCGCTGGTTCGGCCATTAAGGCCGCATCGGAGAACCTCGTCACTATCGCTATCGACTCCGCTGCCGCTTCGCTCGAGGCCGCGGCCTCTGATGTTGTGTTCGATGTCGATCGTGGTGTGTTCCATGTTGTGGGCACTCCAGCTGTTTCGGTGGATTGGGCCTCGGTCGCCGCTGCTTCCGACGCCACGCTCACCGGCGACGGTTCTTCGTTCGAGCAACGTGGGTCTACGTTCCCGTTCGGTGCGCATTGCGCCGTGGTGGAGGTGGATACCGAAACCGGAGCCGTTAACTACCTGCGGCATGTAGCTGTAGACGACTGTGGTGTAATCGTTAATCCATTGTTGGCAGAGGGTCAAATCCACGGTGGTATCGCCCAAGGCGCCGCACAGGCGCTGTTTGAACAGGTCGTCTATGACGAACAGGGCAACCTACTCACCGGCACCTTGGCTGATTACGCCATTCCGGCGGCAAGCGAATTCCCATCGTTCGAACGGGTCGAGCAGGTGACTCCAACTTTCCAAAACCCCATTGGGGCCAAGGGCATCGGTGAGTCCGGCACGATTGGCTCGACCCCTGCAGTGCACAACGCTGTGATAGATGCCATTCGCCATCTTGGCGTCGATCACATCGACATGCCATGCACCCCGAACAAAATCTGGCAAGCCCTAGCTGACGCTTCGTAGCTGTGAACCCGTCTTCGGTTCTCATCACTGGTGCCTCTACCGGAATTGGTCGGGCCTGCGCTCTACGCCTTGATGCCAACGGGTGGAAGGTATACGCGGGCGTTCGCAACGAGGCGTCGGGCGAGACACTACGAGCCGCCGCCACTCCCCTGCTCGAACCCGTAACCCTCGACGTCACCAAGCCGGAGCAGATTGCCGATCTGGCCACACGACTCTCAACCGAACTCGGATCCTCAGGCCTTGGTGCTTTAGTCAATAATGCTGGCATCGCTGTCGGTGGCCCGCTGGAGTATCTCGACCTCGACGAGCTACGCCGCCAGTTCGAAATCAATGTGTACGCCCCTATCGCCATGGTGCAAGCCTTCCGAGAACCGCTGCGTGCCGCAAAGGGGCGCGTCGTAATGATGGGTTCGATCGCCGGACGGGTCGCCGGACCAACCCTCGGTCCATATTCGGCTTCCAAACATGCGCTCGCAGCACTGACGGAATCACTACGAGCCGAGATGCGCTCTACCAAGATCAAGATAAGTCTTATTGAACCCGGCGCAGTAGACACGCCAATATGGGACAAAGCCAACGACTCACTCGCCGACATGCGGAACGCCTACCCTGCCGAAGCGCTCCAGCGCTACAAAGAAGAAATCACCCACCTCACGAAAGTGATAGAGACCAGCTCCAAACACGCTATTGAGCCAGACAAAGTCGCCAAGCTTGTCGAACACGCGTTAACCAGCCGGTTCCCAAAATCCAGGTATCTCGCCGGCCCTGACGCTCGGATCGCTGGCCAACTACTGCGAGTGGTTCCAGACCGTCTACGGACAGCAATCGTCCGCAAAATCTGACACCGACCAACTCAGTATTCGCTTGACTAGTCGGCTAGGTTTCTGGTTGATGACTAATCATGTTCCCGCCTCACTTGATGACCTTTTAGATCACGGCGAGTTCATCCCTCGTCACATTGGCTCCACCCCTGGAGAAACGGCCGCGATGTTGGCCGCTATCGGGTTCGACACGATGGAGGCAATGGTCGATGCGGCCATACCCGGCTCCATCCGTCTGGCCGAAGCAATGGATGTCGGTCCGTCGAGTCGTGAGGTCGACGTCTTGTCGAGTCTGCGGTCTATCGCAACCAAGAACCAAGTAGTTACCTCGCTGCTGGGCATGGGCTACACCAATACGATTATGCCCGCTGTGCTGCGCCGTAATCTGTTGGAGAACCCTGGTTGGTACACGGCTTACACGCCTTACCAACCCGAGATCTCCCAGGGGCGCCTCGAGGCACTGCTTAACTTCCAGACCTTGGTCGGCGACCTGACCGGACTGCCTGTTGCCAACTCGTCGATGCTCGATGAGCCAACTGCTGCCGCCGAAGCCATGACTTTGCTCAAGCGGGTCAACAAGAAAAACAAGGGCTCAGTCTTCTTCGTCGATGAACACTGCCATCCGCAGACCATCGCTGTAGTGCAAACACGGGCCACACCAATTGACATCGAAGTTGTTGTCGGCGATCCCACCGGCGCCATGCCCGAAGGCACATTTGCGGTGCTGTTGGCTCAGTTCGGCTCGGTCACAGGCATCCGGGACATCGGCCCAATTTCTACCGCAGCGCACAACTCCGGAATCTTGGTCGCGGTAACTACCGACTTGCTCGGTCTCACCTTGGTCGAGTCCCCCGGTAACGCAGGAGCCGATGTTGCTGTCGGTTCGGCGCAACGCTTCGGTGTGTCGCTTGGGTACGGCGGTCCGCACGCCGGATTCATGGCCACACGCGAGGACTACAAGCGGTCATTGCCTGGTCGTATTGTTGGTCAATCCGTCGACGCGCACGGTCGTCCTGCACTTCGTCTGGCGCTGCAGACCCGCGAGCAACACATCCGTCGCGAGAAGGCCACCAGCAATATCTGTACTGCGCAGGTGCTTCTCGCAGTGATTGCCAGCATGTATGCCGTGTACCACGGCCCCGACGGTCTTCGGTTTATTGCCACCCGCGTCAACAAGCTTGCTAGCACCTTCGCTCAGGCTTGTCGTACCCATGGCCTGAGAGTCGAGAACAACGATTTTTTCGACACCGTCGCGGTGACTAGCCCTGGTGACGCCGACACGATAGTGCAAGCAGCACTTGCAGCGGGATACAACATCCGTCGTATCAATGCCGACACGGTTGGTGTGACGTTCGATGAGACCTCCACCGCCGCAACCGTGGGCGACTTGCTCCATGCCTTCGCCGTTGCTGCCGACATTAGTGATGCGTTCGCCTCAGCGGAACCCTCGATCCCTGATGCTTTGGCCCGCACCTCAGCGTTCTGCACCGCGGGAGTCTTCCAACTGCACCACTCCGAAACGCAAATGCTTCGGTACCTGCGTCGGCTCGTAAATCGCGACATTGCCCTTGACCGATCGATGATTCCGCTGGGCTCCTGCACCATGAAACTCAACGCGGCCGTCGAAATGGAGGCCATCACGTGGCCCGAGTTTGCCGACATTCATCCCTTTGCCCCAGCCAACCAGACCGCGGGCTACCAGGAACTTATCGACGGACTCGCCGCTGACCTCGTGGAGATCACCGGCTATGACGCCGTCTCGCTACAGCCAAATGCTGGATCACAGGGAGAGCTTGCTGGTCTGCTTGCGATCAGCGCTTACCACCAGTCCCGCGGCGATGACCAACGCACCATCTGCCTCATCCCGGCTTCCGCCCATGGCACCAACGCCGCTAGTGCCGTTATGGCGGGCATGAAGGTCGTCGTGATCAACACAGGCACCGATGGCGACATCGACATGGCTCACCTCACCGATTTGGCCGACCAACACGCCGAGAATCTCGGCGCAGCAATGATTACCTACCCCTCCACCCACGGCGTATTCGAGAACACCATCACTACGGTTTGCGACATCATTCACAACGCGGGAGGTCAGGTGTATGTCGACGGCGCCAACCTCAATGCCCTCGTCGGACTGGCCAAGCCTGGTCACTTCGGTGGCGATGTCTCTCACCTCAACTTGCATAAGACCTTTTGCATCCCCCATGGTGGTGGCGGACCGGGCGTTGGCCCCGTGGCCTGCGGCTCCCACCTTGCACCGTTTCTCCCCGGCCACCCCCTCGCAGTCGACCGTCTCGGATCGGCCGAACGCACCGTTGCTGCTGCTCCTTATGGCTCGGCAGGAATTTTGCCCATCTCCTGGGCCTATGTGCGCCTAATGGGAAGCGACGGGCTACGCGAAGCAACGGAAATGGCCATTCTGCAAGCCAATTACATCGCCAACCGTCTCGACGAGCACTACCCCGTGCTGTACCGCGGCCATGGCAACCTTGTGGCCCACGAGTGCATCATCGATCTTCGTGATCTCAAAGACGCTTCGGGCGTAACCGTCGACGATGTCGCTAAGCGTCTCATCGACTTTGGCTTCCACGCCCCCACCATGTCGTTTCCTGTTGCTGGCACCCTGATGATCGAGCCCACCGAAAGCGAAAGCCTGGCCGAACTTGACCGTTTCTGCGAGGCACTCATTTGCATCCGCGGCGAGATCGCCGCAATCCAAGCAGGTGATATGGACCTCGAAGACTCCCCCCTACGCAACGCTCCGCTGACCGCGGCCGAAGCAACCGCCGACCAATGGGACCATGGCTACAGTCGCAGCGATGCCGCCTGGCCAGCGGACATTTCTCATATGGACCGTTACTGGCCACCGGTTAGTCGCATCGACGGCGCCCACGGCGACAAGAACCTCATATGCGCCTGTACTCCCCTAGACGATTACCGGTAACTGCCTGCACCACTGCTACAACTGACTTTTTGTGCCGCGTTAGCGACGAAACCCTATGTAGGGTCGTGCAGTGCAAGAATTTGACCTCATCATCATTGGTACCGGTAGCGGCAACAGCATCATCAACCCCGATTTCGATGACTGGAACGTTGCCATCGTCGAACGCGGCGTCTTTGGCGGAACCTGCCTAAACCGCGGTTGTATTCCGTCCAAAATGTTCGTTTATGCCGCTGACATGGTGCAACACACCAAACACTCATCGGCCGTCGGCGTCGACCTCAGCGTGGACGGCGTCCGCTGGAGCGACATCGTCGAGCGAGTCTTTGGTCGTATCGACCCCATTGCCCAAGGTGGCGACGACTACCGCGAAAGCCTCGACAACGTCACCGTCGTCCGTGGCGACGCCAAATTCACCGGCCACAAAGTTTTGTCCGTGGATGGTGTCGAAATTACTGCCCCAAACATCGTGCTCGCGGCAGGCGCGCGTGTTCATCAGCCTCATGTTCCCGGAATTGAGAATGTCAATTACCACACTTCCGACGACGTCATGCGCCTTCCCGAATTACCCGAGCGCATGGTCATCCTTGGTGGTGGCTTTATTGCGGCCGAGATGGGACACGTCTTTGATTCACTTGGCACTGACGTAACGATTGTGGCCCGCTCCGCGCCACTGCTTCGTGCCGAAGACTTCGAAGTAGCCGAGCGGTTTACCGATGTGACAAGCCAACGCATGAGTGTGCGTTTATCCAGCCAGATAACCGGCGTAAGTCAACAAGACGACACCATCACCGTCGCATTTGAAGGCGAGGCGGACCTCGAATGCGATGTGCTTCTCGTAGCCACGGGGCGCACACCCAACGGCAAGCAACTAGGCGTCGAAGCCACCGGCGTCGAACTAGACGACAGCGGCTATGTCATCACCAACGCCACGATGAATACGAACGTCGAAGGTATCTGGGCCCTTGGCGACATCAGCAACGATGCGCAACTTAAACACACTGCCAACGCCGAGGCAGTCGTTGTGGCCCACAACATCGCCCATCCCGATGACCTTCACGAAGTCGACCTGTGGCCGATTCCGCACGCGGTGTTCGGGTCGCCTCAAATTGCCAGCGTAGGGGTCACCGAGCAGGCGCTCAAGGAAGCGGGCACGCCCTATCTCGTCAAAGTACAGAACTACGGTGACGTAGCCTACGGCTGGGCGATGGAGGACACCAGTGGTTTCTGCAAGCTTCTGGCCGACCCCGAAACCCGGCTACTCCTTGGCGCCCACATCATTGGACCCCAGGCATCGACGCTGATCCAAATGCTCATCCAAGGCATGAAATTTGGCCTTACCGTCGACCAAATGGCCACCGGCCAACTCTGGATCCACCCTGCGCTCAGCGAAGTTGTAGAGAACGCGCTCTTAGGCCTCTAGACGGCACCTTCGGCGATGCGTTGGGCCCAGCGATAATCGGCCTTGCCGTTTGGTCCTCGCACGACCTGATCCACGCGAATAATCTCGCGGGGAACTTTGTATCCGGCTAAATGCGTGCGAGCGGAGGCGATAATCTCGTCGTCGGAGATCGCACTGTTTACCGCTACTACGGCAACGATCCGTTGACCGAACCGGTCATCAGCAACGCCCACCACATTGCAATCGGCGATCGCATCTTGCAACTTGAGCACCTCCTCGACCTCTTCGGGATACACCTTCTCGCCGCCCGTGTTGATGCAACCCGAGCCGCGACCGAGCAGCGTAATAGTGTCATCCTCCTCGACGGTCGCCCAATCTCCTGGCACCGCCCACCGTTGGCCCTCGAACGTGCGATAAGTAGCCGCTGTCTTCTCAGGGTGTTTGTAGTAACCCAGAGGCAGTGGACCACCGGTACACAGCAACCCGCGCTCACCGGACCCCGGCTCTACCCGACGTCCGTCTTCGGTGAACACTGCCGATACCGACGACAAGGTAAATCGGGCCGTCCGGGTCTTGCCTCCGGGCCGATCAACCGATGTGCCGGCGTTCGTTACCTCCGACGCCCCTAGCGAATCGACCATGGTGACTTTAGGTAGGTGCTCGCGCAACGCAGCCTTTACCGGTGCACTCCACATGACTCCCGATGACAACAAGATGCGGAGGTGGCTTAGATTCAGCGGGTTACCGGCGGCCTTGGCGTCCTCAAGTGCAGCCACCATTGGCTTGGCAAATACATCTCCAACGATCACCAGGTTGGTGACCTGCTCACGTTCGGCGAGGCGCAAAAACTCGTTAGCGTCGAAGGAACGGCTGGCCGACAGAACCACGGTTCCGCCTTGTGACAACGTGCCCTGGGCGGTGAAGTTCGCCGTCCCGTGCATCAGCGGTGCCGCCGTCATCATGCGCGTTACTTTGCCGCGATCATGGATGTCGAGCGCACGTGCGGCTACCTCGTCTGGCGTCTGCGGCAATGTCATACGCAATCCGTCGTAATACGTTTTCATGATGCCAACCAGCGAAGAATGCGGCCACATGACGCCCTTGGGCAGCCCCGTTGTTCCGCCGGTAAACAAGAACCACAAATCGTCGCCAGATCGGCCATCGGCGGGTGCACGTTTACCGCTCCCAGCCGTGATCAGTTCGTTGTAGGTGTGGACGTTCTCGCCATCGACACGCGGACCAGTACCCACCTGTATCAGCGTGTGAAGTCCCGGCAAGTCGGGCGCCACCTCGGTTACCTGTGCACCAAGGTCTTCGTCGAACAAGACAACTTCGGCGTCCGATGATGCCAGGAGATCCCGTAGTTCCTCGGCGGTGTACCGGTAATTGACGTTGCAATGCACCGCGCCGAGTTTGAACGTGGCGAACTGGGCCTCCAGATACCCAATCGAGTTACGTAAATAAAATCCGACCTTTGTCCCGCGGCCAACACCACGCTGGGCCAGTGCGGAAGCCAGCGCATCGGCATTTGCTTCAAATTCGGCCCAGGTGCGTCGTTCATCACCGCAGACCGCCGCCTCAGCATCAGGTACCACCGCTGCCACGGCTTCCCACGCGTCGGCCAAGTTCATATCCGGAAGTTGCACGACTGCATGGTCGCCCATTTGTGCGGGTGCTGCCAAACTACTTACATGACTCACCGCCTTTATCTTCACGACGCCTACTGCCGCGAGTTTGATGCGACCGTTGCGAGCGTCGAAGAAAGCGCCGTCACGCTTGACCAAACCGCGTTCTATGCCACCGGCGGCGGGCAACCCCACGACACCGGAACGATGACCTGGGAGGGCGGTTCGGCCGCGGTCACTGATGTCCGCGGGCGCGGCGACGTGGCTCACACACTCGACGGCGACCTGCCCGCTGTTGGAACTACCGTTCACGGCGTGGTCGATTGGGGTCGCCGCCACGAACTTATGCGCACTCACACCGCTATGCACATGCTCTGTGGTGTTATCTGGAACGAATGGGGCCGCAGTGTCACCGGCGGCAACATGGAACCGCTCAAGGCCCGTATGGACTTCGAGTTCGATCCCCTACCCGAGAACTTCGCCCAACGCGTTACCGACATGGTCAACGCAGAGATCGCGGCCAGCAGGCCCATCGAGGTGAGTTTCTTGCCCCGCGACGAGGCCTTGCTCGACGATGATCTCATCCGCACGAAGGTAAATCTCATACCTGACTCCGTCACCGAAATCCGTGTGCTCGACATCGTTGGACTCGATAAACAAGCCGACGGCGGCACCCACGTGGCCAACACCTCAGAAGTGGGCCGGTTCGAAATTGTCAAGACCGAATCCAAGGGCAAAGGCAACAAACGAGTTCGTATTGTGCTCCATGACGCCTAATTCCCCTTGACGCCCGCCTGGAACCTCTATCCTCGCACCCATGAGTAGCTCCTTCGGCACGTTGTTTCGCGTGACCACGTTCGGCGAGTCCCATGGCGTAGGTGTTGGCGTCATCATTGACGGCTGCCCTCCTCGACTAGCCGTCGATCTCGGCGAACTGCAAGCCGAACTCGACCGACGACGTCCGGGCCAAAGCCGACTCGTGACCCAACGCGACGAGGCCGACACGATCGAAGTGCTGTCTGGCATCGTGGACGGTGTCACCCTGGGCACCCCTATCGCCATGATGGTGCGCAACAAAGACCACAATTCCGGTGCCTACGATCATCTCAAAGATGTCTATAGGCCCTCGCACGCCGACTACACCTACGACGCCAAGTACGGCCTGCGTGACCATCGTGGCGGCGGACGTTCAAGCGTTCGCGAAAGCATCGCACGCGTGGCGGCAGGGGCCGTAGCCCGCCAGCTACTCCGTGCTGCTGCTGGGGTCGAGGTAATCGGATGGGTCGAGTCCGTTCACACCATCACCGGCGACATCGACGGCGCCAACGTGACAAGGTCCGACGTCGAGGCAACACCAACCCGGTGTCCCGATCCAAAAGCCGCCGCGGCCATGATTGATGCCATCGACCAAGCGCGCCATGAAGGAAACTCACTAGGTGGCGTGGTTCGCTTAGTAGCCAAGAATGTCCCGGCTGGCTGGGGGGAACCCGTATTCGACAAACTCGATGCCGACCTTGCCAAAGCCATGCTTTCCATTCCGGCCACCAAGGGTTTCGAAATTGGCAGCGGATTTGCCGGCACCACGATGACCGGTCTCGAACACAACGACCCTTTCGTTCCAGGTCCCGATGGCACACCCGTCACCACGTCCAATCACTCCGGTGGCGTCCAAGGTGGTATCTCCAATGGTGCCGTCATTGACTTGCGCGTGGCATTCAAACCGACTGCCACGATCTCCTCTGCTCAGCAGACAGTCACCACGCGCGGCGAACCCACTGAGCTTGCTGCCCATGGCCGGCATGACCCCTGTGTACTGCCACGCGCTGTGCCCATTGTCGAATCTATGACGTGCTTGGTGCTCGCCGATCACCTGCTCCGGCAGCATGTCAACAATCTTTGCTAATCCGGGAACTATTCCACCTTGTACAGAGTTATCTAGAGAGCGCATCCACTCTGTCGCGCCCAACAAAAGAGCCTTCTCTATGATCAAACCTGCCAAAGCCCTCGCGAGTGCCACTGTGGCACTTGGGCTTTTTGCCGGCGCTTGCTCAGGTGCCAGCACGACCGACGTGGCCAGTTCAACGACGGGCGACACCCCGACCGAGGCCCCCTCTCTCAGCGGCGAGTCGGACCTGCCGGATGTCGAGATGATAAACCTCAATACCGGCGAGAGCGTGCAGTTGGCTAGTTATGCTCCCGCCGACAAACCCATTGTTCTGTGGTTCTGGGCGCCCTATTGATCGACCTGCCGCCGGGAAGCTCCTGGCGTCGGGCAGTTTGCCCGAGAGCATGCAGACGAAGTAACGATCATCGGTGTTGGCGCACAGAATGACATGGAGTATGCCCTTGATTTCATGGATCTATACGAGGGAGAAGCGCCGTTCGACATGCTATGGGACCCAACCTTTGACAGTTGGCGAGAGCTTCGCATCGCTGGACAGCCGCAAGGACGTCTGCTGACTGCCGATGGTGAAATTATTGCCAGTTGGGCAGGCGGAATGCCTGAACAGAGCATCCTCGACGCAGTGGCCGCTCTTTAGCTCAACTGACGAACGGCATTTTGGTTAGCGAAGCCGCTACCAATTTGCCTCGCATATCGACGGCGAGATCATCATTATCGGTTACCGATGACGGAACGAATGCCATAGCAATACCGCACTCGAGCATCGGCGAGAAGTTTCCGCTGGTGACCATGCCGGCGGCCTGACCGTTGACGACTACTGGCTGTCCTTCGCGAGGCGGGCGACGCCCCTCAACGGTAAGCCCGACCAGAACTCGGTCTGGGCCGGTTTCTTTCTCGATGGCCAAGGCATCACGGCCTCGAAAATCGCCTTTGTCCCAGCGCACTACCCAGCCCAGCTTGGCCTGAAGAGAGGTGATGCCAGGGCCAAGTTCGTGACCGTGCAGTGGTAATCCGGCTTCGAGCCGCAAGGTATCGCGTGCGCCGAGTCCAGCTGGCTCAATGTCGGCGCCAACGATTGCTTTCCACAAGTCGTTGGCCGCTTCGAGCGGCACTGCTATCTCAAGACCGGGTTCGCCGGTGTAGCCAGTGCCTGCCACGACACACGTGGTTGTATTCCATTGACGTTCACCGACACGGAAGCGCCCAATATCAGCCAACTCTGGCGCAACAGTGGCGAGGCGTTGTTTAGCCTCTGGACCCTGTACGGCAAAGACCGCTCGATGCTCTGTCACGTTTGCTGCAGTAACGCCATCCACCGCGGTAAGTGCCGCTTCGACTCGACTCGTGTTTGACGCGTTCGGCATGACATCAAACAACTCGTCCTCGCGCCACCAGACAATGATGTCATCGAGAACCGAGGCATCGTGCTCATCCAACAGGTGGGTGTACTGTGCCTTGCCGACCTCGATACGGCCAAGGTCGTTGGTAAACGCAGCCTGCAGAGCAGTGAAGGCATTCGCTCCCCTAACCCGCACGGTGCCTAAGTGGCTCACATCGAACACCACGGCGCCGGTACGGCAGGCGCGATGCTCGTGGAGGGTTCCGCTTGGATAGGACAGCGGCATGTTCCAGCCGCCGAAGGGCACCAGCTTGGCGTCGAGTTCTACGTGAGCTGCTTCAATGGGACTATGGCGTAGGTCGTCGGCTTCGCTCACGCGCTATCAGCCGTTAGCTGCAGCGGACTCGACAGCCGTGTCGGCGAGAACGGCAGATTCTGCTGCTGGGTACAGCTCTACAATGGCTGTATCTAGCTCGACGACTACATCGCCAAGCGGCAAAATACTCAGCACGCCTTGCCCATTGTGCAGTGCATCCAACAGGTCATCGTCACTCTTCACGAGTACGGAGGTCTCGCCACGGATGATCAGATTCGCCGTGGCGATGTCTTGATTGAGATCCTCGCGCAGGAAGCCGAACACCTTGCGGACCGCCTCAAGCCTTATGCCCGAATCAAGCAAGTTCTTAATAACCTTGAGTTCCAGAAGGTCTTGGTAGGAGTAACGACGACGGGACCCACTCCCGTTGGCATCGCTAACCGAGGGGCGAATCAAATCGGTTCGAGCCCAGTAGTCGAGTTGGCGGTAAGAAATACCAACAATCTCAGCCGTACGTTTACCGCTGTAGTCTTCAACGCTTGTTTGGGACATGCCTGCTCCTCGAACGATTGGTTTCCTTATCGGCCGCCAGGCGGCGCTGCAAAGGTAATACAACAACGAAATTACATCATTGTGGCTCGCATAAGCCTAGAGAAGCCGCGCGCGCTGGTCAATGATCTGGCCAAATATCGCGCTGACCTGCACTTCCGAAACGAACACCACACTCACTTACTCGGTGGCTTCGAAGTCCTCGGGACTAATGCCATCAAGAAACTCGCGAAACTCCTCAAGAGTTTGATCGTCGTCCTCGGCATCGCGATCCTCTTGATACGCAGCCTCGTCGAGGACCGCGGGGGCCACGAAGATCGGTATCTGATCGCGGACCGCCAACGCCAGGCTGTCGGAGGGACGGGCCGAAACCGTGTAGGTGCTCTTGTCAGCCACCACGGTGAGTTCGGCATAGAATGTCTTGTCTTCGAGCCGTGTAATGGTGACCTTGTCGATCGTGGCACCGACCTTCTCAAGCGTCTGAAGAAAGAGATCGTGGGTCATCGGCCGCGGCGGCGTGACCCCGTCCAAGCTCAGCGAGATGGCTGTCGCCTCGGAGCCGCCGATAAATATCGGAAGGACACGCCCGGCTCCCTCGAGCTCGCGTAACAGCACGATTGGCTGGTTAGTACGCATCTCCGAACGGACGCCGACGAGTTCCATTTTCATCACAACTTGACCCTAATACCACCGAGAGTCGGCCGCACTGGCAGCAGCAAAGGTTTTAGATAATGGCAGACCCACGCAGTGCCTGCCGAAGCAAGGCCCGTCGTAACTCTTCGCCCAAAATAACCATTTGCCCTAGCGACCGAAGCGCATCGCGCTGTGCTACTGCCGACTGGGCATGGGCCTGTCCTGCCAACAACTGTTCCAGAATGCCAGCTTCGCGTTCGGCCGCGATCTTATAGGAACGGAGGTGCCGAACGTCCAAGCCCTTGGCCAACAATCCTGCTGCCGTCTTCGCCACCAACATGGCATCGTCGTCGTAATATTCGCCCTGCTTAGTGCGCTTCGCCGTCAACACGCCGGCTTTCTCCAGAGCGGCAACCTGAACCTTCGTCAGTCCCGATGCCGACGTCAACTCGCCCAACGTCAGCTGAAGACCGGCTGGACCCAAGTCGAGTGGGTCGGGAATCTCGCCCTCGCTCGCCGGTTCGTCGCCCTCTCTAGGGCCGCCCCCTGCATCAAGGCGTTGCTTGATCACCTTTAGCGGCAAGAACCGATCACGTTGTTGCATCAGTATCCATCGCAACCGATCGATATCGACCTCGTTGAATTGCCGGTAGCCCGCAGGAGTGCGATGAGGGCTAATCAAACCTTGACTCTCCAGGAAACGAATTTTCGAAATAGTGATATCGGAGAATTCCGCTTTAAGCAGCGCCAAGACGTCACCGATCGAACGATGCCCGGCCATGTTCACGTACGAACTACAAACTGGAGTTTGAAACGGCCCACCTGGAGTTCGTCGCCCGGCTGAAGCTCAGCTTCATCAATGCGAGAGCGGTTGAGATAGGTGCCATTGAGTGACCCGACGTCGCGGACCCGAAAGGCACCGTCGACATGTTTGATTTCGACGTGGCGGCGCGAGACCGTTATGTCATCGAGAAAAATATGACTTTCAGGATGACGACCCAACGTAGTGGTGCCAGGTTCGAGGTTGTATTTGGCGCCGACGGTAGGACCCTGAATGGCCAACAACGTTCCCACGGGTTCGATCTCTCCGGTCAGATCGAAGTCGTGCGACTCGGTGTGTTCATCCGACTTGCCAATGGGCGCCCCGCAGGACGCACAGAAGTTGGCGCTGTACGGGTTACCAAATGCGCATCGTGGACAAGCCTGATCCGACATGATTAACCCTCGGTGAGTTCGGTGTATTGCGCTGCACTCATCAGGCCCGAGATGTCTGCATCGTCACCAAGTTCCATGACGAATATCCATCCAGCACCGTAAGGATCGGTATTGAGTCGCTCGGGTTCTTCGTCGAGTGCCTCGTTCACTTCGGCGATGCTGCCGGTTAACGGCGCAAAAATGTCCGACACCGACTTGGTGGATTCGACCTCGGCACACGTGGTGTCAGCCTCAACCTCCGCGTCAACCTCAGGCAGGTCCACATACACCACGTCACCCAGGGCGTCCTGGGCGTAGTCGGTGATACCAACCTTTGCTCGGGTGCCCTCGACAAGGATCCACTCGTGATCTTTCGAGTACTTCAGGTTTTCCGGAACATTCATACGGGCAACTTACCGCACAAACTGACCCTAAACCAAAGCATCAGGGTCTTTGCTCGACCCAGCACTCTCGTAACGGCCATCAGCGAGCGCCTTTTTTGCAATAGGTATGTATTCGATAACGGTGTAATAACTCAATACCAGAGCAGGAATACCGAACAACCAACCCAGCAACCGCCACGTGTCGGCGCCCTGCACATCCGCGTGGCCAACCAGGAACAAGGGAAAGGCAATCATCAAACCAAAGGTGGCGGTCTTGCCCAACCACGTCACCGAAATGCGACGTTTTGCACCAGCGGCGGCCAACCCGACGACACCAATTGCGAACCCAGCCTCACGAATGAGCACTGCGATAGCAAACCACTTAGCTACCGATCCGTCGATTATCATTGCCGTAATGCTCACGATGAACATCAAACGATCGGCCGTGGGATCGAGGATCTTGCCGATCTCGGACGCTTGGTCGAATCGGCGAGCGATATAACCATCTACCCAATCGCTGCCACCCAATACTGCCAACAAGATGGCAGCGTTCAGACGATCATCTTGAGCAAACAACAGCCACACAAACACCGGAATAGCTAACAAACGCGCCAGTGAAATGACATTAGGAATCGTAAGAAATGGGCCCAATGAATTGTCCGGCGAATTCACCCTCTACTCCTCAACGGTCACGCGGCGATAGATAATCAAGTCGCCATCACGATAGACACGCTCAAACCGTTCGCTCCGACTGCCCACATCCCGGGCGATACCAAGACCAAGATCAAAGAACTGCCGCTCAAGCGCCGTCCAATGGTCAACCTCGGTCAGGTCAAGAATGATCCAGTCGACATCGCGATCAACCGCCACATCGACCGTTCCGTTCCGGCTTGGATCCCCCAGCAAAGAAGTATCAAGCTCATAGAGACGCTCGCGCTCAAATAGCAACGGCAGAACCTTCGGTGATGCCCGCACGGAGTCCTCAGGCGGGATTTGGGCCGCGGCCGTTATCCGCTGTTGGTCCGTCGCATCACGGGAACCCCACGACCATGGACTTTCGTACGGCGAGCTAGCCGAATCGCGGATGAAGAATACGGACGCCATAAATACCAGAGCCCACAACAATCGCCGATCAACGCTCACTCGCGAGACCCGAACAATGCCAGAACGCTGGAGCGCAAAAATCGTGGCCACAAAAATAAACGCCATGATCGGGATTGCTTGTGGGGCTTCGAGTAAGCGCCCCTCAGGCACATCGGCCACGAGATACAGCGAGTAGACCGGGAGAGCAGGAAGTAGATAGCGGGGCGCAACAACGGGCAAGAAAAGGACCGGTGCCAACAACCCTACGAATGTCGCAAAGTTCGATCGGGACCCCATCCGTTCGAGGAACTCAACAGGATGAGCAAAGAAGCCACCGAGGACATCAATAGCGTTGCCGTCCGCAAACGTTGAAAAGGCCTCAGCGGGCAAATAGTTGCCATCTGCCAAGTCGGGTTGAATGGCGAGGACTGCCAACCCAAACCAACCAATACCAGCAATGGCAGTTACCCATCCGGCTCGCTTGCGCCCCTCCATCACAAGTAAAATTCCCAAGCCAACAACAGCCAGGCCGAGATCGGCCCGGGCCGCAAGGATCACCACGACTAACAGCGAGAATCGGATCCACCGCTCCTGAAGACCCGTGTACACAGCCGCCAAAATTGCCGGCAGTGCCACCACTTCGGGGTGAAAGTCCGCCAAGTTGAGGTTATGAAGTGCTGAAGAAGCACCGTAGGCAAACAAGACCGCGGTGGTTGGCCCAATTTTTAGATCACAAATACGCCGGGCAATACGCCACAACGGCACGACACCCAACGCCAACGCCAGAGATTGCACAACGAGCAAGGTTGTTACCGTCGGCAAGAACGCCGCTAAGAACGCTATGGGGTACATCACCAACGAAAGTTTGTCGGCCAACACATTGCCGTCAGCCAACGACGAGATCGGTTGAAACCCTTCGCCGATTAGCCATGACGTCTGCGAATACTCGGCCAATGTGGCCCCGTCGTCAAGCGAACGGGAACGAGCCAGAGCCAGAGCCAGCAAGCTCACAAAGAGCACAGACGCAATGAACCACGGTCCAACGCGGTCCACACCGTTGCCTTCGAGACGCGCTTGCCACCGCAACGACCACAGGTCGATGCGCTTCGAGGTGCGCTTCCACCACGAGACAGATGCCTTGGAATAGGCTGAGACCGTCACAGCAGTGTTGCCTCGACCGGAATCTCGTCCGCTGGTCCGATTGGATCAGTGAGTTCGATTCCCTTGTTGCGGGCGTTGTTCACCGTAGTAGCGACAGGATGGTACGTAATAATCTCCGACGGCGCGGGTACAAGCAATTGCTGCAAAACATCGGTATCGCTAAAGCTGGGGTCAAGCCAGAGGTCCCAGTCCCCAGGGGCCAACATGACCGGCATCCGGTGATGAATAGTGGACATTTTCTCGTTTGGCTCACCGGTGATGATTGTGCAGGAGTGCAACGGAAAGTCGGGTTGTGGTCCTTTCCATCGTTCCCACAGACCCGCAAAGGCAAACATCTCCCCATCAGTACGAGTGATGTACATGGGCTGTTTCTTCTCGCGTCCTTTGATACTTACCCATTCGTAAAACCCATCCACGGGAATCAGACAGCGTCGACGTTTGAAGGGCGCTCGAAACGAATTCTTGGTGGCCACGCCATCCGCGCGGGCGTTGATCATCCGAGATCCAATCTTGGGATCCTTAGCCCACGAGGGAACCAACCCCCAATGAAATGCCTCAAGGCGACGTTGCTCATCGACCTGGAGCACGACCGGGACATCGCGCGTGGGCGCCACGTTGTAATTGGGCTCGAGAAGCGTCTCTCCCTCGGCTGCTCCAAAATACGCGGCTATCTGGTCAGCAGAAGTCGAAGAAACATAACGGCCACACATCACTGCACAACGTACTCGGCGAACAGCCCGGAGCGCATTACTTGGTTCACTCGGCTAAACACTGGACCGATGGTGCGGTCGGCGATTGCAGCGTAAGCACTTCGCCCGATGCCGCTCCAGCAGCAGCGAGGAGACCAGGTTGACGGTCCAATGTGACCGTGCCCGATAACAGGGCGAGCTCGATTTCATCGGGCAGTTTAGTACGAAATACATCGGCGCTTATCGTCCACGGCGTGGTGTCAGCAGGCAATTCAGCTCCAGCCAACAAGGGCACGATAAGTACACCGTCGCCGACACAGCTTGGTGTTGCGGGCTTCCCCACGCCCTCGCTATGACACGCTCCTGCAGAGCCAGCGATCCAGGTGGAATACACCGGTTCGGTTGCCACAGCGACATGAATCTGGATGCAGCCATCGACGAACCACCCGGCGGGGCCAATCATGGCGGCGTGGGGGCGGGTGTTAAAAGTCAGTCCATAGAGTCGGATAGAACCAGGGGAAGCCGCCAGCAGTGCCAGGTCAGGGTCCAGGTCCACCCGGTCGGCCACAGTCCCGTCGCCCGCACGGATGACGGACACGATGTCAACTACCGCTCCATCGCCATCGGGCAAAATCGGCGAGTCGGTTACCGGAATAGTATCAGGTGCCACAAAGCCTTCGCTCTCGGTGAGGGTGATACCGCTGTCTCCACCGCCACCTAGGTTCAGGCCCGTATCGGCGCGAAACGCGCTCACAATGATCCAGCCTGCTCCGATGGCACAAAAAACGCCCAGAACCGCCAGCGCCCTGCGTCGTCGGCCCGCCATGACAACTGACCGATCAATTATGCGGGGAAGTGAATCAGGATCTCGCGCGCCGCCCAGGCCCGCCAAAATATCATCATCATCATCCACTGCCCCACTGTAAAGCACCTGACATCGGATCGCAGGTAGGCCTGGGGGTAGCATTGCGGTATGACCGAAGCCCCATCCTTTGTTCGAACTCGCCGATTGCGTCGGTCCCCAGCGCTGCGACGACAGGTTGCCGAAACCCGGCTCCACCCAGCGAGTTTTGTCTTGCCGCTGTTCGTCACCGGCGGCACCGATGTACAAAAGCCGATTGGCTCGATGCCTGGTAATTTTCAGGTGTCGGTTGATCGTCTCCTTCCCCTTGTTGCCAAAGCCGCCGAGGCTGGCGTCGGCGGGGTCATGTTGTTTGGTATTCCTGACCACAAGGACGAGGTTGGCTCTTCCGCGGCCGACCCCGATGGTCCGGTTCCCGCAGCAATCCGAGCGATCAAAGACCAGCGTGACGACATTGTGGTGTGGGCCGATGTGTGCATGTGTGAATACACCTCACACGGCCATTGCGGCGTCGTGGTCGATGGGGTGGTCGACAACGATGCCACCTTGCCATTACTCGCCGAAACAGCTGTGGCCTACGCTCATGCAGGAGCCGACATCATTGCGCCGTCGGACATGATGGACGGGCGTGTCGCTGCCATCCGAACCGCTCTGGATGCCACCGGCCATAGCGAGCTTGCGCTTTGCTCTTACAGCGCAAAATACTCGAGTTCATTCTATGGTCCGTTTCGCGACGCGGCTGATTCCACACCCGCATTTGGTGATCGCCGCTCCCATCAAATGGATCCAGCCAATGGACTCGAAGCCCTCACCGAGGTCACTATTGATCTGGCCGAGGGAGCGGACATGGTCATGGTCAAGCCCGCGGGGCCGTACCTCGATGTGATCCGAGACGTCAAAGACATGGTGACCGTGCCCGTAGCTGCCTATCAAGTCTCGGGCGAATTCTCCATGATCGAAGCTGCCGCGGCCAACGGTTGGATCGACGGTGACCGGGTCATGATGGAATCGCTGCTTGGCATTGCCCGCGCCGGAGCCGACATAACGCTCACCTACTTCGCCACCCGAGCGGCACGGCTTCTGCAATAGCGAAACTCAGACCGGTTGCACAACATCAGCGGATGAAGTGTGCTCTACCTCCTCCTTCAGTGAAACTCGTGCGGTTTGTATCGCACGTATGCCAACCAAAATAACCGCTGCCACGATTCCGTCGGCCCAATAGTGATTGCCGGTGATCGCCACAACGTAGGACGTCATGGCCGCGTGGGCCCAGCCAATCCATCGCCATCGACCATGCGATTCCCGCCAAACCGCCCACCCAATGAGCACCGCCCATGCCACATGAATTGAAGGCATGGCCTGAAGTTGCCCGGCGCCGGTTCCGTTGAATGTTGCGTAGACCGACTGGCCATACAAGACGCCGGTGTCAGCAATGGCAATACCGGGCACAAGGCGAGGCGGCGCGACCGGTAACAACTGGATGACCAAACACACCCCCGTGACCCAGCCGACAGCGGTACGCCATGGGCGGTATTTGGTTCGGTGGCGAAAGAACAACCACACGAGAAAGAGACCCATGGCCGGGACGTGAGCCCCCGCGTAGTAAATGTTCGCGGCCTTGACCAACCAACTGTGCGGAAGCAAGGCAGCTTGCCAACCCGCCTCATTAGGGAGATAAAGGGCACGTTCGAGGTCCCATAGTTGCTGGCCTCGATCGATAGCTCCCTCCAGGTGCACCACGGACAAGCGCCCGGCCAACTGCCAAAGGGCGTACAACGAGGCAACAACACCAACCTCGCGGAGAACAGCACCGACCGGTATTGCCTTGGCGTTGATCCGAACGGTTCCCCACGCGAACGCGAAACACAGCAAGGCGCCAACCGCAGCTATGTCCCAAGGCAACCACATAGGCGCCGACGGTACCCGCTACAAACTCGCCGCGAGTGCTTGTACAGCCGTATCTGCTCCGGTCAACACTGGCTCACCGTGGCCAAACAACAACGTGTCAAACCGCAATGTTGCGAGCTTGCGCGCCGACTGGTTAGCCGTATCCATGTCGGGGCTGAAACTTGGATTAGCTCCGACTACTCCCCCATCACGCCCGTTGAGCGCATCGCCGACCACCATCACCCCGGCCGCTTGGTCCCAAACGGACACGTGCCCCGCGGTGTGCCCAGGCGTGTGCACCATTTGTAGGCCAAAGATTTCGTCACCATCATTTACCGAAACAAGCCCATCGGCTCGAATCTGGGCCAGATCTGCTTCTCCCGCATACGCCGATGCTTGCGGCGCCGCTTCCAGCACCTCGCCTATTGAACCAGCGTGGTCACCATGGAAGTGGGTGAGGAACACATAGTTGACGTTGCTATAGGTGAGTCCGAGTTGGGCCAGTGAGTCTCCGATTGCCTCGGCCGATCCAGGGTTTCCGGTATCGACAATGGCCGCTTCGGTTCCGCGTGCGAGGACGTAGGCCGACACGTTGCCAAGATTGGTTCGCCCCCACCGAAGACCGGATTCGGGTTCGGTTGATGAGTCAGCTGAATTTTCGGGAATAGATGTGGGGTTGGCCTGGGCGGTTGGGTCCACCGGCCGCGACGTAGACACCGTGGCCAACGAGCCACCGCCACTGCTGCACGCGGCCAATACCACGGGCGACAGAATAGCGACAGCCAACGTCTTATTGCCAACGTCCCCCAAAAACTGTCGACGACTCAGTTGCCGGAGACGGGGACGCGGATGAAACACCCTTTGGTGTTCATGATGCTCATCGGACGGATGACTGTGATTGCCGCACATGATTGCACCTTAGATTGTTCGCAACGAGTAGTTGGTCCAGTACCTTGGCGGCGTGGAACGAATCTTCTATAACCAACTTGCCGACGACGCTCTCGCCAACATCGACATCAGTAATGAGCGATGCGAACAGATCCTCACCGATCCCGCTGTCGAACTCATGCCGTTGCTCAATGCGGCCTACGAAGTACGCAAAGCCACCTGGGGTAACACCGTCCAGGTACACATCTTAAACAACGCCCAAAATGGCAGTTGCCCCGAAGACTGTTCGTACTGCAGCCAGGCCAAGACCAGCGAAGCCGACATCGAGGACTATTCGCTGAAGCCAGACGACGAAATCCTCGCCGAGGCCAAACGGGCCTATGAAGCAGGAGCGTTTCGCTACTGCTTGGTCATGGCGGGTCGCGGCCCATCGAAGGCACGCACCGAGCACTTGGCCCAGCTTGTGCGTCAAATAAAGTCGGCCTACCCGATCCAAGTATGCGTATCGGCTGGCCTGCTCGACGATGCCAAGGCCAAAGTGCTCGCCGAAGCCGGGCTAGACCGGATGAACCACAACCTCAATACCTCCGAAGAGCACTATGGCGAAATTTGTACGACCCACACGTACCAGGATCGCATCGAAACGCTTCGTTCGGCTAAGCGCAACAACCTCGAAACTTGCTCGGGTGTCATTGCCGGTATGGGTGAGCCAGCCACCGATCTCATCGAGATCGCCAAAACCCTTCGAGCCCTCGAGGCCGAGAGTATTCCGGTCAATTTCTTGTTGCCTTTCGAGGGCAACGTGCTCGTTGAATCCCAGGGCCTTACGCCGGAGTATTGCCTCAAGGTGTTAGCGATGTACCGCTTCACCAACCCGAAAGCCGAAGTGCGGTGCACCGCCGGACGAGAGTTCCACCTTCGGTCCCTCGAAGCACTCTGTCTCTATCCGGCCAACTCGCTGTTCCTTGATGGCTACCTCAATGCCAAAGGTGCCACGGTCAGCCGTACCTATCAAATGATCCATGAAGCCGGCTTCGACATTGTGAGCGATCGTCGCATCGAAGATCTCATCGCAGCGGAGGTAGCCGCTGGCACCGCCGACGAAACTATCGTCGAACTGCTGCAACGTCCGGGAGTGAAGGACCAAGCCGCGCTTCACCCCACCCATAAGATCTAGATACCCGCAGGCTCAGACCAATGATGGACATCGCGAAAATTCGAGCAGAGACCCCTGGTCTCAAACATGTGAACCATTTGCAGGCGTCGGGTTCTGGGCTTATGCCACAACCGGTCCTGGATGCCATAACGGATCATTTAACATTGGAATCCCAGATTGGCGGCTACGAGGCCGAGGATCGGCAAGCCGAATACCTCGATGGTGTTTATGACTCCATCGCCACGCTCCTCAATGCCCACCGCGACGAAATTGCGGTCCACGAAAACGCCACGGCTTCGTGGTGTCAGGCGTTTTACTCCCTTCCCCTGTCCCGCGGTGACCGAATCCTCACCTGCGAGGCGGAGTACGGCGCCAACTATGTGGCCTTCCTTCAACGGGCCAAGCGCGACGGCATTGTCATTGACGTCATTCCCAGTGGTGCCGACGGTGCCATTGACCTTGACGCTCTTCGTCAAATGATTGATGGGCACGTCAAACTAATCGCCATTACTTGGATCCCGACCAACGGTGGACTCGTAAATCCGGCGGCTGGCGTTGGCTCTATCGCCCGCGAGCACGACATCACCTACCTGCTCGACGGTTGCCAAGCTGTTGGTCAGATGCCAGTCGATGTCCAAGAACTGCAGTGTGATTTCTTCAGTGCCACCGGTCGAAAGTTTCTGCGCGGCCCCCGCGGCACCGGATTCCTTTACACCCGTCGGTCCATGTTGCAAAATCTCGAACCCGTCATGCTGGATTTCTTCGGTGCCCTCTGGACGCACATCGACACCTATGAACTTCGTAGTGACGCCCGTCGTTTCGAGAACTGGGAAAATTCCTATGCACTCCGCGCTGGTCTACGGGTAGCAATCGACTATGCACTTGCCCTTGGATTGGACGACATCCAAACCCGCTCGTGGCAGCTGGCCAATTACCTGAGAGACGCTCTTTTGGCCATCGATGGCTGCCAATTGCGCGACATTGGAACCGAGCAATGCGCCATAGTGAGCTTCACCATCGAGGGCCTCGATCCGCGGGCAACGGTGCTTCGACTACGAGCCGACGGAATCAGTATTGGATCGTCAACGCCAGCTAGCACCCGCTTGGATGCCGCAGCACGCGACCTACCCGTCGTGTTTCGAGCAGCGCCGCACTACTACAACACCGAAGCCGAGATCGATGACCTAATTGTGGCCCTAAGCCATTTGGGGCGGTTACCTAGTAACGGCTGAAGCCCATGGCGTGACCGTGATAAACGGCACCCAATGGATCCAGAGCAGCACGCGCATCGTCGTCGATTGTTCCGTAGACATCAATGCCGAGATCGGACACTTCGAGAAGCTTTCCTAGCGTGGGACCAACGTTGCCGAGGTGAGCCAAAATGTGTTCGGCACTTGGATACTGCTCGATGAGGGTGCATTCAGTTTCATCCGCGTTGAAATACCACTGATAACCCTGCATGTTCGGTTCGTTGGCTTCGACTAGCCGGACGGCCTCGGCCGCCAATGCTTTGAACGCGTCGAGTTTGCCCTCGTGGGTGCGCCACTTTACGGAATACTGAATCTGATTGGCCATATTTTTCTCCTTGACGAGCGCAGGTATATGCGATCGCCCGGACCATGCGACATCGGCTGGAACATAGTCAAGGCACCGTCCAACCGATGTCAACTCCGACAGTCGAGTCGTGGTTGCGCCTAGCCGGCGCGCTTAGCCATATACCTATCGTGCTGCGAGTGTTTGCCGACATCGCTGAACTCACGGTCAGTCCACAGTGCACCGCTGCCACTCCATTCAGCTATTATGGACCCACGGCGCGCAACATGCGGGTACGGTTTTCGCCGACCACCCGACAAACATGTTTCACGTCGAGGTGTCGGGCCATCTTCCGCCGATCGGCCCGGCACCTACCTAAAACACGAAAGTACTGGTCGCCGCTCTGTCGGGCTGAGAGGATTTGAACCTCCGGCTTTCGGTCCCCAGTTTGTAGAGGGCAGTTCTCCGGCCTGCCAGTATCCGCTACTGTGATGGTTCTGGGCATGTTGTTCCCTTCGGTTCTCTACACGTCTGATGGGGGCCGGGTCACTTGGAGCCAGGGAAACTCGCAAACACGGGACTCGACCAGGCTTGGGCTCCGTCGTGCTGCAACACCCGCAGCCAATACGAATTCCAGCCAGGTTGTGGATCAGTATCAACAAATGTTCCTGCGCACGATGGGGGTGGAAGTCCGACCGGCAAGCGCTCCACTCGCACGGTGCGGGCAGGGTCGGCAGCAGCGACAACGAACGACCCAGTGTCTAGCTCGGCCAGCGGTACCGTGAACGTCATCGGGTCGGTGGTGAACTCAAGCGTCGCGTCAGGCGAGTGCAACCCGTTGAGTTGCAGCACCACACCGTCCCAATCGCCGGCCGTCACGGACTGCCAGTTGGCAGAGGTCTGCGTCCATTCGGTGAGGCCCTCATCGGGAGAATCGAATGCGTGTCCGTTTGCTTTGATGATTTGTGCGCCGCCGAGGCGCAAGCAACCGTCCCAGACCATTCGTGCTTGTCGCCAGTTGCCCTGGGCACTGGTTCCACGCCAGGCAACGCGGATCGAGTCTGATGGGGAAGAGTCGGTGGGTTCGAGCGGCACTTCGTAAATTCGCTGCGTGCCACGCCAAATCTCGACCGATTCGAGCGCCGCAGTCCCCTCCACCCGAAATCGAATCATAGGAGGCCCGCCCCCCGAGTACTCGGTGCCGTACGGGTGTCCGTCCACTTCGAAATCAAGGAAAATACGCTCGCCGGTCGTTGCGTAGCAGCGGCGTTCGCGCATCCCCTGCCAGAGTGCTTCGCGCGTCAGTTCGGGCAGGGCAAATGCCGTCAGTCCGCCGCGCACATTTCGCACGGCCATGTGACCTGGGTGGCTGGCGCCTGGTCGTCCGTCAACGCCATCACTCCCGGCGATGACGCCCATACGGTAGCCCCGCTCGAGTGCATCGAGCAGGAACCACTCGGACGTGGCATGAGTCGAGTGCACCTCGATCAAACGCTCGACCTTCGGTTCATGCCAGCGCAGGTTCGCGGTACGTCCCCCGACATGCAAGGCGATGATGACATCCTGTTCTCGATAGTGGTCGTGAAGATTGTCGACGTGAGATAGGTCAGTGTCGAGGTCCGCGAGGTCTTCGACGAACTCGTGGCTGCACCGACGAAGCTGGGCATCATCACCGGGAAAGTAGAGGTTTCGGTCACCGCCAAGTGGGGTGAGTGCCGACCATTCCACACCCAGGAGTGGAACGAATTGACCCGGTTCGTGCATCGCAGCCGTCGTTGAAGCGGTTTCTTCCCATTCGGGTGCGGTGACCATATAGCAGTTGGCTTGATGGCTACCGACGTCACAGGCGGCGAAGTCGCGTGCATGGCGGTAGTAGTTGGGCACCGATCGCGCACCGCATCCGACCAGCGATTGGGCGTGTATATCGCCCCAATACAAACGTTCTTCTGGATGCGGTTCAACAACAATGGGGTTCGTCACGGCGACGAGTCCGCCGTCGCGTTGACTGACCCGGAGACGGTGGACCCCAGTCTCAAGCAGAACCGTCTCTAAGCGGGTGAAGCTTCCCTCGGCTGATCGGACTCGACCACCTCGGTTCTCACCTGTTTCGATCTCGAACTCGGCATCAAAGCCGCTGGCCGGGTTTCCCCAAATGTCTTCGACCCGGAGGTGGATCTCGAACGACTCCCCGGCCGCTACCCGGCTCGGCGCCGAGGCGACGAGGGTGTGTGGATCCGTACCTTCGACAGCTACCTCAACGCGGGCAATCTCGGTCCAGTTGCCGCCGGGTTGGTTGAGGAGACGGACACTGAGCGGGGACGCTTCTTCGATAAACGTCTGGACATTTGCTCCCGGAGAGCCGCGTCGGGTGTCACCGAATCGAAACTCGATGCGATCCCCCGCTGGGAGTAGCGTCAGCATCTCCACATACAGAACGTGGTCAAATGGGTGCCACGGATACACGAGTTCGGTCCACCACCGCAGCGGAGCGCCGCTTGCAGCGTGCACCGTGAGGAAGTCGGGGGCCATGGGATCACTTGCCTGTGGCAGGCCCCAGTCGCTGGGCCAGCGACGAACGAGCGCTATGCGGCCGCCAGGTTCGATCGGCCCTGTCGTGTCGATCGACACTGTCCAACTCGAGATCGACCCCGCCTCGGCCGGGTTCGGGCATGTCGATAGAACCCGTCCCACCGTGCCGGAATGGTCGACCTCAACTGTGAACATCGCACGCCCCTTCGATTACCAACGAACGCAACCGTTGTAGCACAACGTATGAACGGGCAGCTGATGGGTTGCCATCGTTAGGCGCGCCCCAAATTGAGCCAACGCGACCAATCAAACGGTCGAGCGAGGTCTGGAGCGTTTGCGGTTACTTCAGGCGTCTACGACTCCGCCCTCCCTCAGCTCAAGGAGACACAATGATCGACCTCGGGGCGCATCCTCGGGCGATGATGAAGCGCCTCGGTCACTCATCGGAAACGACCAGACTACATACCTGCGGGCACCCATTTTCGTTGCTAGAGACGTCGCTTATCGATGCTCTAGAGGAACGGTTGACCTCTGTTTTATCGAGCAGACCTTTGCCGCCGCGACCCATACGCGCCCCAGAGCCAATTACTCGACTACACAGTGAGATTCTTTAGTCTCGTGACCTGTGTCTCTACTTGTCGGGCTGAGAGGATTTGAACCTCCGACCTTCGGTCCCCCAGACCGACGCGCTAACCAAGCTGCGCCACAGCCCGTGGTGCGACGAATACCCTAACCGCACAAGACACGAATGGGACCCTAGAAGGCCCCGATTAAGGCGATAAAACCTTGTATCGCTCGCCAACCCAAATAGATACTCGCACACGCCACCAGTACCCAGAAATGCCAGGGCACGGTGTTGCGCTCCACCACCGTATCCGGGGCGTCTAAAGCCGTCTCACACACAGGACACGTACCATCAACGTTGGCGGCGTTGGGACTATAGAACTTGGCACAGGGGTCGCACCAGGGCATCTCAGCGCTGTCTACGTGTGTCGGATGGCCATGATGGCAACATCATCATCGATAGGACCAGCCGCATAATCCCGAGCTACCTCGAGTAACTGCTTGCACAACACATCTGGGCTGATACCCGGATCACGACGCATAACCGTGGCAATACGCTCTTCGCCAAATTGTTCGCCGTTGCGCCGCACTTCGGACAAGCCGTCGGTGTACATCAACAACATGTCATCTTCGCCCAGTGGAAGTTCGCGTGAGAAGTACTCGCCCTTAGGATCCAGCATCACCAGTGGTCCGGTTGCGGCCAGCGGATGAATCTCGCGTTCGTGCCAAAACATCGCCGCCGGGTGACCCGCAGATACATAACGAAGGGTCTTCGCCGCCGTATCGAATACCACGACCACCAAGGAAATAAACTCCTCGGTACGGTCGGTGTCGCTCATGGTGCGGTTGAGTTCTTCGAGTGCCTGAGCAGGATCACGAAACTCGCGAAGGAACACCCGCAAAAGATATTTGGCCTGGAAGGCGGAAATTGACGACTCGACGCCGTGCCCAGACACATCGCCGATCACCGCAGCAAGACGGGTGGGCGACACATGAAAAATGTCGAAGAAGTCACCCGCCATCAACCCGGAACCGGCCTGGTAAACGCGACCAACTTCGAATCCACCGAAGGCGGGCAACTCGTCGGGTGCCAAACGACTGGCCCACGCTTTGGGAGCAAGATCTTCCTGAGCTAAAGCTTCCTCGGCACGACGCTCAACTTCGAAACGCGATTCGGCTGCTCGCGCATCGATTACCGCGTTACGAGCCCACACAACCGAGATGATGGCCGGCACCGCAACCAGACCAAACAGACCAACCCAGGACCGGCCCGAGGTAAATGCCACGACAAGCATTGCGATGGCCAACAGAAAATACAGGAGCGTGGCATGTGCTTCGCGCCGAAAGGCCGACCGGGCAACCGTTAGTGCGTCGTCAAGTTGCTGGCTGTCCTCGTTGTCGCCGACCGCCGCGTTGACCTGATCTTCGAGGCGTCGGACAAACGTGTAACGGAAACCGAGCGACCGCGCCCATGCGCCAGCCGCAACGGCACACACCGCGGCAACTATGAGGAGAAGGCCAGTAACCATGGACAGATGGTAGTTGCCCCGATGCCATATAGGGGTTTCAACGCAAAAATGGTCTACTCGGACCGGCGACGAACCCTAATCTTGATTGGAGTGCTGCCGAGCTTAAATTCTTCGCGCAATGACCGCTCGAGATAGCGCAAATAGGTCGGGTGCAGCTTGTGATTGGCGAAAAACGTGAAGGTGGGAGGATTGGTAGCCCCTTGCAATCCGTACAGGACACGGGCTCCGTCAGGCGCACGATGCAAGGCCTGAGCTTTACGGAGTACTTGGTTTACTTCGCGTGTTGGGATGCGGGTGCTGTAGTCGCCAATAACTTCTTGCAGGGTTGGCAACAGACGCTTAACTCCCTTTCCGGTGAGCGCACTGATCTTGAGAATCGGTGCATTGGCCAGAAAGTGCATCTTCTGTTCGATCTGATATTCGACCTCGCGCCGGTCTTCGTTGGTCGGTAGTTCCCATTTATTGAGCACAATGACTACCGGACACCCGGCGCCGTCGATACGTTCGGCGAGTCGCTGGTCTTGGTGGGTAATGCCATCGGTGGCATCGATAACCAGCAGAGCCACGTCGCAATAGTCCACGGTGGCCAAGGCGCGAATCATCGAGTAATACTCGGTGTCGTCCTCGATACGGGCCTTACGTCGCATGCCGGCGGTATCCACCAACTTGATCGTCCCGAATTCGGTTTCGATCAACGTGTCGACACTGTCGCGGGTGGTCCCGGGCATGTCGTGAACAACGGCACGCTCGTCACCGACAAGTTGGTTGAACAAGGTGGACTTGCCCACGTTGGGTCGGCCGACGATAGAGATGGCCAACATGTCGTCCTCGCCCGTGTTGGCGGCAATGTTCTCCGCCGCCATGTCGGCCTCGTCGAAGCGCTCGATTACTGCATCCAGTAGATCGCCCGTACCACGGCTGTGCAGCGCGCTGATAGGGAACGGCTCCCCCATGCCAAGCGACATGAGATCCCAGATGCCACTTTCGTGTTTGGCATCATCAACCTTGTTGGCCACAAGCAACACCGGGACACCGGTGCGTCGCAGGACTTCGGCCACCTGAGCATCAGCGTCGGTCGCTCCGACGGTTCCGTCGACGACGAACAACACAAGGTCGGCCTCGGCGATGCCCTCTTCGGCCTGGCGCGCAACTTTGCCATCGATGTGATCGGCATCAGCGGCCATCCAGCCGCCGGTATCTACCACGGTGAAGTGGCGGCCGAGCCACTCGGCTTCGACGGACTTGCGGTCTCGGGTGACGCCGGGGCGCTCCTCGACAATGGCTTCGCGACTTCCGTAAATTCGGTTCATCAGCGTAGATTTGCCGACGTTTGGTCGGCCGGCAATTACAACAGTTGGAAGACTCATGAGACCAGCTCTACAGAGGTAGCAGACGGTTGGAGTGCGAGCGCTTCGCGCAGCGCAATGCCGTCGGTAGGAATAATTTCGACCGGCAGAGGAAGATCTGCAGGGGTTGTGCCATCGAGAAAGGTGTCACTTGATAGGCACACGTCAGGAAGCAGGTAGCGATGTCCGGCGGGTTCGTCGGCAAGAACTCGTTGCAGGTCACTGCCAACCATCAGGCCAGCAACGCCAACATTGCCTCCAAAGAACTCGTTAGCGACCGCAATTACACGAACATCGTCGCGATCGAGTTCGGCTACCAGTTTGCGCATTGGCTCGGCCGCCAGCGGACCGGTGAGGATGGCCACTGGGGCACTAGCACGCGGCATGATAGTGACCGATCCAGGCGCTCGGGGCGCTCGGTACCCCTCGGCGGGGGCGCCATCGACCCATGCAAAGAAGCCAGCACCGGGGCGCTGCGCTTCCTGAGTCTCGCCGTGAAACTCAGCTTGGAAGGTGCGGACCATTCCGACGCCGTCTTCGTACATCGCAAAACCTTCGTAGGTTTCGGAGCTGGCGAACTCGCGATCAGCCAACAGGTAATACTCATCGGCCAAGAACACCATGCGTCGGCCCAATACTCGCAGGAAAATGTCCTGCCAATCCTCGACGGTTTCAACCACAACTACTGACTCTTCGCGAGTGTGGGCCCTCATGCGAGGTTCCGGATTGAACTTACTTACCCCTAAGGGAACCACACAGACACTCGCAAGTTCAGGGAATCGATCGAGGACCGATGCCAAGGTGTCATCGAGCACCGCACCGTCGTTTAAGCCGGGACACACCACAACCTGTCCATGAACTTCGATGCCGGCGTCCAAAAGCGCACGGAGCCACCGAAGAGTGGGCCCACCCCTGCGATTGCGAAGCATTTCGTTTCGGGCATCTAGATCGATCGCATGAATGCTTACGTTGATCGGCGACAGTCGTTCGTCTATCACGCGCTCGAGGTCAGCCTCGGTGAACCGCGTGAGCGTCGTGAAATTGCCGTACAGAAATGACAGCCGGTAGTCGTCGTCTTTGAGGTAGAGACTCTTTCGCATCCCAGGGGGCAGTTGATAGATAAAACAAAACTCGCAATGGTTGTCGCAGGTGCGGACCTGGTCAAATAGCGCGGACTCGATATCGGCACCCAATGGCGCTCCGGCCGCCTTCTCAATCTCGACCGCAAATTCCAGACCACCGCGGCTGATGTCAATTACCAGTTCGGTTTCATCTACCAGCCGTTGATACTCAAGAATGTCACGAGGGCGTTCGCCGTTAATCGCGACAAACTCATCACCCACCACGATGCCAGCCTCGGCGGCAGCTGAGTCGGGTGTTATCCCGGTAACTCTTGGATACGACACAGCTCACTAGGCTACTAGCGCTGCGCCATAGCGCTCGGGGTTCCGCTCAAATGTGTCCGAAGTCGCATAGCCTTGCGGTATGGCTGTTGACAAGATATTGCTGGCCGCTCCCCGCGGGTTTTGTGCTGGCGTCGAGATGGCCATCAAGGCACTGGGCTGGATGGTCCGCACCTTCGACGGGCCGGTCTACTGCTACCACGAAATTGTTCACAATGCCCGCGTTGTCGAACGCTTCGAGTCCCTCGGCGTCACCTTCGTCAACGACATCACCGAGGTGCCCGCAGGTTCGCCGGTCATGTTGTCCGCCCACGGTTCAGCCCCAGAGGTCGTCGCAGCGGCCGGCGAAACTGGACGTTTCGCGGTGGACGCCGTATGCCCACTCGTTACCAAGGTGCACCACGAAGTCAAGGTTCGCGCCGCACGGGGTTACCGCATCGTGTATGTCGGCCACGAAGGCCACGAAGAAGCCGAAGGGACGATGGCCGTCGCTCCGCTGTCAATCTCACGGGTTCAATCGGTTGCCGAAGTGGCGGCATTGCCAGAGTTTGACGAACCCGTAGCACTGCTCGCCCAAACAACCCTCAGTCACCGAGATTGGGAAAACGTCGCGGCCGCGGCCCAAGATCGGTACCCGGAGATGTGGACACCGGGTCGAAGCGACCTTTGTTTCGCTACCACCAATCGCCAGTCGGCTTTGCTCGCCATCGTCGATCGATGCGACGTCATGGTTGTCGTAGGCTCAGCCAACTCTTCCAATACCACCGCTCTGGAGAGCCTCGCCATCGAAGCAGGGTGCCCACGTGTGCTCCGAATCAACGCCGCCAGCGAACTCCCCGATGACCTCAACGGCAAGGTGGGCCTCACTGCAGGCGCATCAGCTCCCGAAGATCTCGTGCGGCAGGTCATCGACGTGCTTGCGCCGCTCAACGGTGTCGAAGAAATTACCGTGACCGAAGAGCAAGAGTACTTTCCACCGCCCCGTCAACTGCGGGCTTTGTCCGACGCTGCCTCTGATGCGCTCCGAATCACCATGGGCATCGCCACGACAGCACCAACTGCGGACCGCTCAATCAGCGCCAGCACCGTCCTCGATTCACTCGCTCGCTAATACCGGGCGATCATGATCAGCACCGACGGCGGCTTGCGCTTCGTCGAATAGTGCCTGAATGGCTGCGTGGAGTTCTTCAGTAACACGATTGATTTCGGCCTTTGGCAAACGTTTACCCGACAACGCCGGCGGCTGAATTAGCTCGCCGTAGATGTAGGTAATCTTGCGAGGCCGCGGAAAGTAGACGCCCTTCGGCATACCCCGTTGACTTCCACCAATACCCACAGGAAGGATCGGTGCCTGGGCTTTACCGGCAACATAGGCAACGCCACGCAGGAGTTCGTGAACCTCAGTTCCTTCTTTACGCTCGCCCTCGGGGAACATGGCCAACACTTCGCCCCGTTCCAGAACGGCTTGCGCCGCCTGCAGCGCCGCTCGATCGGTTGCATCACGTTTTACCGGAAAGCCGCCAAGCGTAATAACAATCCATCGTCCGATACGCGTACGAAACAAGCTGTCCTTGGCGAAATACCGTGCTCGACGTTTGCAGGTGATTCCCAGTAGAGGAACATCGAGATTTGACCGGTGGACCGGGGAAATAATGACCGGACCCTCATCGGGAAGATTCTCAGGATTGATCACCCAAGCCCGAAAATAAACGCCAACCAGAGCCTTCGTGAACCAGTGAAACCACCGATAAAGGAAATTGGAAAACCAGCCCAACTCTGCCCCATGCAGTCGTTCGGCTTCGGTAGTGGCCATCAGCCCATACCTACTTCGCTATGCAGTCGAAGCACTTCGGCTACGACGCCTTCGACATCGAGCATTGATGTCTCGACCACAATGGCGCCATCGGCTTTCTTCAGTGGCGTGTGCGCCCGACTGCTGTCCGCAATATCGCGGCGAGCGAGATCCGTCGCTATCGCCCCATAATCGAGATTTTCGTCTTCCTTGCCCCGCCGCTCGGCTCGGACATCGGAGCGGGCCGTGAGATAGATCTTGAGCGGCGCATCGGGGAACACCGCGGAACCAATGTCTCGGCCCTCAACGACCGCTCCGGCCCGCGCTGCGACCCATTCTCGTTGTTGGCGCTGCATCTCGATTCGGACAACGGGATTGGCAGCCACCGCTGTTACAGCTCGTGTCACTTCGGGCCCACGGATCTGAGTCGTTGCGTCAATCCCATTCACGATCACCGTGTCGACGCCAAGTTCCATGTTGATAGTGGAAACTAGCGCGGCAACGTCCTCTGTGTTGGCAGGGTCAATGTCCTGAGAAATGGCTGCGAATGCCACGGCGCGGTACATCGCTCCCGTATCGAGATACTCAAGGCCAAGGTGCTGTGCCACGAGTCGCGAGACCGTCGATTTACCAGACCCGGCCGGGCCATCGATGGCAATGACGTTGAGGATTTCTTGGGCGCCAGTGGCGTGAGATGAGGAAGCCAT
>CAXMUI010000150.1:0-17867 GCA_964196475.1 uncultured Acidimicrobiia bacterium | reverse complement strand
CCGGCTGGATCCTCGAACTTCAGAGCGGCAAGGGCATGCCCTTCGAAGGAAACTACAGCTCCTGGCTCGAACAAAAAGGCGAACGTTCTCGCCAAGAAGACAAAGCGAACGATGCCCGGGCCCGCACCCTCGAACGCGAACTCGAATGGGTACGCATGTCCCCCAAAGCCCGCCAATCCAAAGGCAAGGCCCGCCTGGCGTCCTACGACAAATTGGTGGCCGAACACGAAGCCGCCGATTCGGGACCCAACAAGCTCAACATCGTGGTGCCCATGAACAACCGTCTGGGCGGCCAGGTCATCGATGCCAAGAACCTAATCAAGGCTTTTGGTGACAAATTACTCATTGATGACCTCAGCTTCACCTTGCCACCCGCGGGCATTGTCGGAGTCATCGGCGCCAACGGCGCCGGCAAGACCACGTTGTTCAAGATGATCATCGGCACCGAGCATCCCGACAACGGCGAGTTGATCGTCGGCAAAACGGTCGAACTTGGCTACGTCGACCAGGACCGAAGCCTCGACACCGGGAAGACGGTTTACGAAGAGATCACCGAGGGCCGTGAAGAAATCGAACTCGGCAAACGCACCATGAATGGACGGGCCTATGTTGCCTCGTTCAATTTCAAAGGTAGCGACCAACAAAAAGAGGTCGGTGATCTGTCCGGCGGAGAGCGCAACCGAGTACACCTTGCCAAAGTGCTCAAGCAGGGGGCCAACCTCCTCTTGCTCGATGAGCCAACCAATGACCTCGACGTCGACACGCTTCGCTCGCTCGAAGCTGGCCTCGAAATGTTTCCTGGATGCGCGGTAATTATCAGCCACGATCGCTGGTTCCTCGACCGGGTCGCTACGCACGTGCTGGCGTTTGAAGGCGACTCACAGGTGCGCTGGTTCGAAGGCAACTTCAGCGAATACGAGGCATTCCGCAAGAAGGAAATGGGCGCGTCGGCCGACACACCGACCCGCATCAAATACAAGCCGCTCATCCGCTAGTCATTTGTTACCGACACATACTCGACGATTTGTCGAGCGTTGGGCGATACTTGCTTAGTGATTACTCCACGTACCATCCGGGCCATCGTTTTGTTGTGGTGCGCGGGCGGAATCGCAGGGATGATCGTCACCTCCATCGCTGACAGCATCAATGGTGCTATTGCGTTTGGTCTTTTGACAGCCGCCGCTGTCGTTGCTTTGCTCCTTGTCACCGCAGTTGCCGGAGATGACGCCTTCGGGTCCGGCGAACCAAACCCCGACGGCGCTGCACACATCGAGCGAGAAATAGCGGCTCTTGTCAAAGATGGTTCCGACGAAACGCGTATTCGTCAACTGGTACGCCACTCGGTGACGATGGGACGCACAATGCGGGCCGAACAACCGACCGAAACGCCGTAGTGCCCATCGTCCCGGCTGGGCTAAGTCGAACCGCCGCACGCGTGGTTGGTTGGGCCTCCCGACGCGCCGGGCGCGGCGGCGGAACGACTCTTCCGGGTGTCGTTCTCCTCAAGCTTCGGCCCCAAGCAGTAGCCGAACTGGCCCCCCGCCTTACGCGTTCGCTCACCATCAGTGCCACCAATGGCAAGACCACCACGGCCCGATTTGTTACTGCGTGCATCAAAGCCGATGGCCAAAATCTCGTGGCCAACCCCGCCGGGTCCAACCTCCTGCGTGGAGTCGCGACCGCGCTGCTCGACGCCGACGCGTCTGAACATGCCACCGGAATTTTCGAAGTCGACGAAGCGGCCCTTCCGTCGGTCGTCGATCAACTCCAACCCGATGTCATTTTGCTGATGAACCTGTTTCGGGATCAACTCGACCGGTACGGAGAACTCGATCATCTCGCCACAATTTGGGCCAAGATGGTCGCGTCGCTCCCGCCCGAGACCATCGTCGTTGCCAACGCCGACGATCCCACTATCTACGGCCTCGTTGCCCACCGCGAAAACACGATCACCTTTGGTGTCAACGACATTTCGCTAGCGCGTAGCGAGATCCAGCACGCATCCGATGCCACCACTTGTCGCACTTGTGGTGCCGATCTCATCCATGACGTCGTCTTTATTGGCCATATAGGTCACTGGCGCTGCACCAAATGTGATCTGGCTCGCCCCGAACCTGGCGTGGTTGCTACCACAATCGAACTCCATGGCCTTGAAGGATCAACCGTCTCTGGGTTGACTCCTACGGGCCCCATCGTTTTTGAACTCGGCCTTCCGGGCCTCCACAACGTCTACAACGCCCTCGCCGCTGCCGCCACCGCCCATGCCTTGGGGGTAGTCAACCCCATTGTTGCTGGCGCCATAACCGACACCAAAGCTGCCTTCGGGCGTGCGGAAAGGCTCACCCTCGACAACCGCGAACTTACCCTCTTGTTGGCCAAGAACCCTGCCGGCGTTAACGAGAACCTTCGCACCGTCATGCTCGACGCCGATCCACTACACCTCTACATCCAACTCAATGACCGCACCGCCGATGGCCGCGACGTTTCCTGGATTTGGGATGTCGACTACGAGGTCGCCTTTGACCACATTGCCTCCGTCACCGTTGCGGGTGACAGGGCCCACGACATGGCCCTACGTTTCCGCTACGGCGGGTTCGACACCACCAAACTCACGGTGCATGACTCTCCGGCTGCTGGGCTCGATGCGGCCCTCGCCAAGGTGCCCGACGGTGGCCGTCTCTATTCGCTCCCGACCTACACGGCAATGCTCGAACTTCGCTCGATCCTGGTTGAACGAGGCGTGGCGGGCGTCTTCTGGGACGAGGCCTGATCATGGCAAATGTACGCCTGTGCCACCTCTATCCCGATCAGATGAATATCTATGCCGACCGCGGCAACATCGCCGTCTTTCGTCAACGTCTGGCCTGGCGCGGTCACAACCTCATCATTACCGAAGCAGGGCCGGGAATCGAACCAAGTCCCAACCACGACCTCTGGTATTTAGGTGGTGGGCAAGACCGCGACCAAACAATGGTCGCCGAAGATCTGGTCCAACGTAAGGGCCCCGCTTTACGAACTGCTGCCGCTAATGGCGCCGCCATGTTGTTTGTCTGTGGCGGGATTCAACTCGCCGGGCACTTCTACGTAGGGGTAGATGGCGAGAAACTCGCTGGTGCCGAGGTGCTCGATGTCGAGACGACCGCAGGCGACACACGCCTAATTGGTGACCTTGTCATCCAGGCCACTATCGAAAACCAAACGCACGACATTGTCGGCTACGAAAACCATGCGGGACGCACCAAACTCGGATCCGGAGTCCAGCCTCTCGGTCAAGTAATAAGCGGCCATGGCAACGACGGCAACTCAGGCTACGAAGGGGCCGTGCGCGATCACGTCATCGGCACCTACCTCCACGGTCCTCTCCTACCCAAAAATCCGCAGCTCGCCGATCAACTTCTGGTTTGGGCCCTTGGCCATGGCGGCCAAACCGACCTTGCGTTAGAACCCCTAGACGATTCGTTTGAAGCTCATGCCCACCAGGCAGCAACAATCCGAGCCAACGTCGAACGTTAACTACAGCGACGCCATCGAATTGCCTATTCAATGATGAGGAGATCGGCCGTTTCGCCTGCCTTGACACCCGCACCGTCAGGGAACACGGCTAATGCGCCGGCGTGAGCCATTGCAGCAAGTTGGTGCGAGCCTTGGCCACCAGCTGAGCCGAAACGGTAACCGCCGTCGATGTACTCCACCGCTACCCGGGCAAAATGTGTTTTACCGTCGGGTCGCCGCAACATGTCATGCTTCGCCACCCCGACAAGCGGCTGACGTGCAAGCAGGTCGTGACCCATCATCTTGCGCAGCCCAGAGCGAGCAAAGAGCTCGAAGGACACCATGGACGAAACCGGATTTCCCGGCAGTCCAAAGACTGGCGTGTCGCCAATGTTTCCAAATGCCAAGGGTTTTGCCGGACGAATTGCCACCTGCATCCACGACATTTCGGCAATCTCACTGAGCACCTTCTTGACAAAATCAAAGTCGCCCATACTCACCCCGCCACTGGAAATCACGGCATCACACGAAGCGGCTCCGTCGATGAGTGCCACTCGAATGGCATCCTCATCGTCACGAACCAGACCAAGATCGATCGGAGTGGCGCCAGCCTGTGCCACTAAGGACAACAAGGTGCGACGATTGGAATCGCGAATCTGACCCGGCTGCAAAGGTTGGGAGCCTTCGACCAACTCGTCGCCGGTAGAAATAACGCCGACCCGGGGACGCGGATAAACCTGAACCTCGGTGCGACCCAGCGAGCACAACATGCCGACATGGCCGGGACCCAGCACCGTGCCCGGCGTGAATACCTCTTGGCCTTCAACGACGTCCTCGCCAGCATCGCGTACATGGTTTCCGACCGGGACCTCGGCCTGAACTTCGACCCGGTTCCCATGGTCGGCCACGCTCGTGAGTTCGACCATAATCACCGCGTCGGCACCGTCGGGCATAGGGGCGCCCGTCATAATACGAGCGGCTTGTCCGGGCCCAACGTGGATATCGGGCGCATGACCAGCCGCAATAGTGCCAACGATGTCAAATAATTGGGGAGGTCCAACAGTGTCGGCGGCCCGCACGGCAAAGCCATCCATGGCCGTATTCGGAAACGGCGGAATGTTCTCGGCCGCGCTTACTGGCTCGGCCAGCACCAATCCTAAAGCTTCACTTACCGGCACGACGATGGGTTCGCTGCGCTGACACCCGGCTAGCACCCGGGCATAAGCCTCTTCGAGTGGAATCATGACTGACCTCGACTAATTGACTTTTCTTTGTTGCGGACCAACCGGGACAGATTGCTCCAATGTCGAACCAAAATGAGTGTTCCCGTGCCAGCGGCAACCGCTACTTCCCACCACGGACGCCCCATAACGATCGCCCCACCAATGACCGCGCTCGTAGCCACAATCGAACCCACCGAAGCCACCTTGGTAAAGCGCACGATTGCGGCCCAGGACAACATTGCTACCACGGCAGGAATCGGCCAGAAGACCAACGACATGCCACCAAAGGCAGCCACCCCTTTGCCACCGCGGAACTTTCGCTGCACCGGAAAGATATGACCCACTACGGCTGCAGCACCACAGGCCAAGCCCAACGGTCGTCCGTCCGCTAGCCAACCAATTGATGACGGGACTATGGCCTTAGCCAGATCGCCCAACAAGACGTTGAACCCCGCCCATTTCCCGGCCACTCGCATCATGTTCGAAGCACCAGGATTGCCCGATCCCTCCGACGTGGGATCGTGCCCAACAAAGTGCCCAACGAGGTGAGCGGTCGGAAAGGTGCCTACGGCGTAAGCGAGGGGTACGAGCACCCAAATAAAAGACACATCAAAGATAGTACGGCGCTTTGCGTCGACCTGGTTATCCTGTCCGAGCTATGCCGACTTATGACTACCGCTGCTCCACCTGTGAAATCGACTTTGACGTGTTCCAGTCGTTCTCCGAGGACACCCTGAAGAAGTGCCCATCCAAGAAATCAGGCAACTCCCCTGAGGGCTGCACCAGCTCGGGTCGTGGCAAGGTCGAGAAGGTGTTTAGCGCTCCTGGAATTGCTTTCAAGGGCACTGGTTTCTACAAGAACGACAGTCGTTCCGGCTCTACCAAGTCCGACAAGTCAACGTCCAGCGAGTCCACCAAAGCTGAAAGCACCAAGAGCGAACCCTCCAAGGGTGACAGCGCCAAGAAGTCCGACTCCAAGAGCGAAACGAAGCCCAAGTCCGACTCCACGAGCAAATCCGATAGCTCCAAGAAGTCGCCCCCGGCAAAGTCAGCCACAAAGAGCTAACGTTCGACTACGCAGGCAACCGAGTGCGGTTGCCCTTCTACTCCCCCGATCAGCTTCCCCGCCTGATTTCTGCTCGCGGAGTATTCATGTCCAATCAGTTGTTCACCAATTTGTTCCGGTTTCGTCGCGGGCCCACCCCGCGTTGGCGTCGAACTCGCGCCGGGCGATTGCTTCGCCAGCCCAAAGCCTGGTGGACCGCCGCCGTATTGTTGGGCCTCTTCACCTTCGCCACCGCTCGATCCACCATCGCCAACGCCGAGCAACATCAAGCTGCGTGGGGTTCAACGCAAGAGGTATGGCAGGCAACTCAGGACATTGGCGCTGGGTCCTCGATCGACAGCCGCAACATCCACCAGATCTCGCTTCCGGCGTTAGCGGTACCGCCCGACCCCTTCATTGCTGACCCGTTTGACGCGATTGCTCGCGAAACCATCCGAAACGGCGACATTTTGACCACGATCCGAGTCGGATCGATCAACGATGGTGCGGGCCTACCGGCGAACACTTCCGCCCTATCGCTCCGAGCCGGAGACAGCGCCGATTTGCTGCAACCAGGTGACATCGTCGATATTTGGATGACCTTTGATCCGTTCATCGCCCCCAACCGCGCCACAAGCGAACGTATTGCCTCCACCGCTCAAGTAGTCGACATCTCCGGTTCGACCGTGCTCGTAGCGGTGGCCAATGCCGATGTCCCGTCGGTAACGCTAGCTCTCGCCCAGGGCCAGCCGACCTTGGCCATTGTCGGACGTGCGCCTGCGGACTGATCGATCAACTAGCGCCAGGGTGACGCGAGCAGTGCCAGCACGAAGACCCCTAACACGATGCGATAAATCACAAAGGGCAGGAACGTTTTGGTCTGAATGAGCTTGAGGGTTCCCCACACCGCCAGCCAGCCGGTCAGAGCCGAGGCAGCCATGCCAACGGCAAACGGAACCCGGAGATCAGAAGGAATTCCACCGAATCCGCCAATATCGATGAACTTGAAGAGGCCGGCGCCGGCAATTAACGGCACGCTCATCAAGAAGGCGATGCGAGCGGCCGCGTCACGTTCAAAGCCCAGCCATCGCGCCGCTGCCATCGTTACCGCCGAGCGCGAAACTCCGGGTTGTAACGCCAACGTTTGGGCCAAACCAATACCACCGACATCACGCACATTGACCTGTTCGAGACGTCGTGAACTTGAGCGCTTGTCAGCATAAAACAGCACGAACCCAAACACGATGAGCGCGAGGGCAATCATCCAGAGTCGATCCCCAAGTTCGTTAATGGCATCGCCGCCCAATACCCCCGCCAATCCAGCGGGAACGGCTGACAACACAAGCAGCCACGCAAACCGACCATCAAAGCTCGGTGGCCGACCACTCGGGCGCACCGCACGCAACCCATCAACCACGAGCCGACCGATATCGTTTCGGAAGTAGCCCATTACCGCCACCAACGTGCCCATGTGCACAGCAACATCAAATGCCTGTTCGATGGTGGGATCATCGAAGTCGTCCCAACCAAACAGCCAAGGAAACAACGCCAAGTGCCCGCTGGACGAAATCGGCAGGAACTCTGTGAGTCCCTGAACAATGCCGAGAACAATGGCGTGCAAGATGGGCATAGACAGCTAGGCCCCGGACATGGTGACGTCGCTGACCACCAGCGAAAGCCCCGCGGCACTCATAGGCAGGCGTTCGACATCGCCACCCACCGCTACAACATCGAGCAGCATGCGCTGCAACGTGGATGCAATCGTGAATTCGCGCACCGGTTCGGCCAACTCTCCGTTGCGAATCATCAGACCCTCAGCACCGGTGGAGAAATCGCCACTGATGGCGTTGACCCCAGAATGAAGACCAGAAACACCTTGCACCAATAGCCCATTGGGGATATCGGCGATGAGTTCCGCTTGTGACTTGGTTCCTGGTGTGAGCGCCAACGCCATTGCTCCCACACTCGGCGTCGACGAATAGCCCCGAACGGCTGACCCGGTTGACACGGCCTTGGCCTTGCGAGCGGTGTAACTGTTGTGCAAAAACGATTGCAACACACCAGCTTCGATCAGACCGGTTCGGCGGGTAGCCAAACCTTCGCCATCGGCTTCAGTTGCCGAAAACGCGTCGGGGTTCGTGGCATCGTCGACCAAGGTGATCAACGGTGAACCCACGGTCTCACCCATGCGATCAGCGAACAGCGAACGGCCCTTAAGCACAACATCGCCCGTGAGCGTTCCGGCGATGATGGACAAGAACTGTGCGGTCACATACGGATCGAACACAATGGTGAGCTTCTCGGTCTTGGGCTTGGTCGCTCCTAATAAGCGTGTACCACGGTCGACGGCATCGGCTGCTGCCTTGTCGAGATCGATGGCACCAGGACCCTTGCCCACCGAATAACCAAAACCAGCTTGCGTGTCTTCACCGTCGGAGGTGAGTGAGTACGCCACGACGTAACTGGAGGTCTCGCTTCCGACCGACCGGATTCCGGTAGTACTTGCGACCGCACCGGTGTTGTAGGCATCGGCGTACTCGGCCACCTCGACACCGACGACCCGAGGATCGCCAGCCAGAACCATCTTCTCGAGTTCGATGGCCATCTCGATCTTGCGTTCGGTGGGGAAGGTGGTGACCTCGGGGTCGACGAGGTCGAGCTTGGGAATTTCGACCCCATCGGGCTCAGTTAAAGCTAAGAATTCGTCAGCGGTGCCAAAGGTTGCGTTGTCACGGGCATCGCGCAACGTCTCGCCCAAAACGTCGGAATCGAGCGTTCCGGCGTAGGCAAAGCCTTGGCGAGAATCCTTAATGACTCGAATACCTACACCTTGGCTTTCGGCAGTGGTTAGTGATTCGATTTCGCCGCCGTAGGCACGTACTTCGCTGTCGCGCCCGTGAACAACCACGACCTCGACTTGCTCGTCGTCATTGGCCCACCCGAGAACCTGATCGGCCACACCAAGAAGTTGTTCGCTGTCCATCAGGCCGCTGCTCCGCCAACCGTAAGGCTCGTAACGCGCAGTGTGGGAGTGCCATCGCCGACCGGAACACCCTGGCCATCTTTGCCACACATGCCGGGTGATCCCATCGCGAAATCGTTGCCAAGAGCATCGATACGGGTAAGCACCTCGGGCCCATTTCCGATGAGGTTGCCCTCACGGATGGGCGCCGTGATCTTGCCATCTTCGATGAGGTAGGCCTCGGTCATGCCAAAAACGAAGTCGCCACTCACAGTATTGACCTGCCCACCACCCAACTGGGCCACATATATACCGTTCTTGGTGCTGGCGATGATGTCCTCGGGGTCATCTTCGCCGTTGGTGACATAGGTGTTAGTCATGCGGACCATGGGCAAACACTGATAGCTCTGACGCCGACCATTGCCCGACGATTCGCGCCCGTCGGCCTTGGCTCGGAGCAGATCCCACATGTAGTCGGTGAGCACGCCGTTGTCGATCAGCGTGTTGGACTGCGCCGCATGACCTTCGTCGTCGACGGCGTAGCAACCCCACTCTTCGGACATCGTTCCATCATCAATCAACGTCACCATGTCGCTGGCAACCTTGTTTCCCATTTGCCCCGCAAAGACCGACGCCTGTTTCTTGATGGCATCGGCTTCGAGGCCGTGGCCGCAAGCTTCGTGGAACAAAACACCGCCACCGCCCTTACCAATGACCACCGTCATCTCGCCACTCGGCGCAGGGACGGCAGCCAGTTTCGTTAGCGCCCGGGTAGCTGCTCGGCGCGCAATGGCCTCAACATCGTGAGCATCGAACAACTCGAATCCGATGGTGTGACCGACGGTCTCGCGACCGGTCTGCATTCCTGTGTCACCACTGGCAACACAGCTGACCGAAAACATGGTCTTTACCTGATCGTCGCCGGTAAAAATGCCATCGCTATTGGCCACCAAGATACGACGACGGCTATCGCCATACCGTGCCATGACCTGGGTGATTTCTGATCCAGCAGAGCGGCCCGCGGCCTCGGCTCGCTCCAGCAAGCCAACCTTGGTGCCCTTTGGCACGTCGTTGGGTTGCACAAGAACTTCGTTGGGTCGAGGAGCCGTAGTAGGAGTCAACGCGACAGTACGAACGCCTCCACCGCCACCTCGGGCAGCAGCACCCGCCGCTTCAGCGGCGGCTAACAGTCCCGTCTCGGACAGGTCGGCGGTATGGGCGAACCCAGTAGTCTCGCCAACCACAACTCGGACACCCACACCACGACTGCGCCCGGAGGTAAGTTCTTCGACCTTGCCATCATCAAACACCGCCGACGATGAAGTCTTGTCTTCTGCGAATACCTCGGCAAAATCGCCACCGCTCTCAAGGGCGTGACTTAGGGTTCGTTCGACAAGATCTTGTTCAATCACTTTTTCTCCATACTGGGCAAACGCTGCCTCGGTTTCGTTCAACGCTACCCTGTTCTGGCCCTCAGGAACGTTGGTTCCTGACGTCAATTGGCGTCCGGGCTTCCCTACCTCAGGCATTCAGTGGATTCCAAGCGGCACCTCAAACTTGCGATACGCATCGGCCTGTCGGTCGGCTTCATGGTCGTGCTGTATTTTGTGACGCCTTCATTCGATACGAACGAGCTTTTGCCCGAATGGAGTGCCTCCACCCCGATTTGGCTCGGCGCAGCTTTGGCCCTTACCGTTACCGGCTTTTGGTTTGCCGCTGTGCGTTGGCATCGTGTGCTGTTTGCTTTCGATATGGACTCCCGCACCACCCGGCTATTTGGTCACTACATGGCCGGTCAGTTCATCTCTAACTTCGTTCCCACCACCGTCGGCGGCGACGTTCTTCGCGTTAACCGCCTCCGACGCGACACAGAAAACGCCCCTGGTTCATTCGCTTCGGTGCTAGTAGAACGGCTAAGTGGCTGGATCGTCTTGCCCGTGCTGTCCCTCATCGGGTTGCTTGCAAACCCCGGTCTTCGAGACTTAGGGCATGCCACCAGCGTGGCGTTTATTCTCGCCCTAGTCGTCCTGTTCGCATTCGCCGTCCTCATCTTGTTGGTCAGCAGCGATTGGCTCGGCCGATTTCTGGAAAAGCGTGATGGCTGGGCCCGGTACGCCAGCGCCCTACATCTCGGTATCGACAAACTTCGCGCGAATCCTCAGGCCGCGCTCAAAGTCCTGGCTTCGGCATTTTCCTATCAGCTTGTGGTACTCGCTGCCGCGGCCTGCGCCGCACGCGCCATGGGCATCGAAGGCGCCGTTGGGCCCACCGCAATACTGGCGTTTCTTCCCGCTGTCCTGATTCTTCAAATGGTCCCACTCGGCATCGGTGGCATCGGCCCCCGAGAAGCAGCTTTGGCATTGTTCTTTGGACAACTCGGCGTACCGGAGGAACGGGCCTTCGCTCTCGGAATCCTGTTGTACTTCTTAACGGTCATCGGCAGCTTGCCGGGTCTCGTCCCGCTGCTGTTCAACCGGGCCGACGACGAAATGACCGACTCGGGCCCCAACCCCGACGTCTCGGCAGAGTCATGACCGAATTGCCAGCAGCCACAAATTCGCTGGCCGACGAATCGATTCGTCCTCTGGTCGATCAAACAAAGCGCCCCAAACTCGCCGGTGAAGTTGCTCTGGTACTCGCGTTCTATCTCGTCTACACGTGGGTTCGTAACCAGTTCGGCTCAGCTTCGGTCAGCACAGGTAGAGCCCTCCAAAATGCGCGCCACATCATTGATTTTGAAAAGTCAATCGGCCTCTACATCGAACCCGACCTGCACGATTCCATTCTTGGTTCTCGGGCCTTCGTCCAGTTCTGGAATCTGTTCTATGGATCCTTCCACTTCGCCGTCACCATTGGCGTACTGGCCTGGTTGTTCGTCAAGTTCCCGGTGCGTTACCGCCAATGGCGCACGACCCTGCTTACGACCATCGGCCTTTCGTTGACCGGCTTTGCTCTCTTTCCGGTAATGCCCCCTCGCCTCTTAGCCAACTGCGGCGAGTTTGGCGGGTGCGACCCCAGTGCCATTTTCGTCGATACCTCTATCGAATACGGCGGGCTGTGGTCATTTGACTCTGGTACCGCGGTGGCAGTTTCTAACCAATTCGCGGCCATGCCCAGCCTGCACTTTGCGTGGGCGATGTGGTGCACGCTTGCCCTCTGGCCGGTGCTGCGTCACACCGTCACCCGTGGCCTCATGGTGGTCTACCCGTTAGCAACGGTCTACGCAGTCATTGTCACCGCCAATCATTACTGGCTCGATGTCGTCGGTGGCGCAATAGTCCTCGGCGTAGGGGTCTTTGCTGGCAATTGGTGGATACGCAAAATGTCGACGCTTTCTACGAGTACGGTTGGCTCCGATGTTGCTTGACTCCATCAATCGTCCCTCAGACCTTTTGCGTCTGAGCCACGACGATCTCGATCAGCTCGCCGGGGAAATTCGCGGCGCCATCGTTGCCGCGGTCGACAACTCGCCCGGTGGAGGACACCTCGGCTCCAATCTGGGTGTCGTTGAACTCACCATTGCCATGCATCGGGTGTTCGACTCGCCGACCGACATCTTGTTGTGGGATACCGGTCACCAGGCTTACGTCCATAAATTTCTTACCGGCCGCCGCGACGCATTTGCCCAACTACGTCGGGCCGATGGACTCTCGGGCTATCCGTGCCGAGAAGAATCCGATCATGACTGGATCGAGAACAGTCACGCATCCACCGTGTTGTCCTACGCCCACGGCCTAGCAACGGCCCGTGATCTTTCTGAGGGCGACCACCGCCATATCGTTGCGGTGATTGGGGACGGTGCCATGACCGGCGGTATGGCCTTTGAGGGTCTCAACAATCTGGGCCACTCCGGACGCGACGTCACCATCATCTTGAACGACAACGGCCGCTCCTACGCCCCCACCGTGTCGAAGCTGGGCGAAAGCTTGGCCAAGTTACGGATCAACCCCAAGTTCCAACGGCAACAGTCCCGCATGGAACGTCTCATCGCCGACATTCCGATCGTCGGATCCGAAGCCACCCGCGCCATCGACGCCACCAAAGCTGCTATCCGCGAAATGTGGGAGCCAACCTCATTCTTCGAGAATCTCGGCGTCCGGTATATGGGTCCTTTTGATGGCCACGACATCGCCGCTATTGAACGTGCCCTCAATAACTCCAAACAACTCGGCGGACCCGTCGTTGTCCATGTGCTGACCGACAAGGGGCACGGGTACGAACCCGCCTTGGCGGATTCAATAAAAAAGATGCACGACACCGGCGCCATTAAACCCGGAAGTTTCACTGCCGCATTCACCGACGCCCTTCTCATCGAGGCCGAAGCTCGCCCCGAGGTTGTAGCTCTAACCGCAGCAATGCCCGACTCCACCGGCCTTTTGCCATTCAACGAAAAATTTCCCGACCGCTGCTTCGACGTCGGCATTGCTGAACAGCACGCCGTGACATCCGCCGCAGGTATGGCCATGGGCGGCCTACGTCCCGTATTCGCGGTGTACTCCACCTTCCTCACGCGGGCCATCGATCAGGTAAACCTCGACGTCGGACTCCACGGCCAGCCGGTCGTGTTCTGTCTTGATCGCGCCGGGATAACGGGCGACGATGGTCCCTCACATCACGGCATTTTGGACATGGTACTTCTCACCAAAGTTTCTGGAATGACCCTGTTCGCTCCATCGTCGTACGAAGAAGTCGGCCAAATGCTCGGCGATGCACTCGACATAACTACCGGTCCTTCAGCCCTTCGTTGGGGTAAGACCCCGGCCCGCCGTTCGCCGGCCAGCGAAGTCGGAAGCGGCCTCAGCGCCCGGAAGTGTCGTACCGGAACCGACGTCTGTATTTTATCAATGGGCAAAATGCTCGATGCTGCGGAAGAGGCGGCAGATGCGCTCAAGGCGGACGGCATAAATGCCACCGTCTGGGACATTCGAGTCGTTCCCCTGGACGAATCCATGCTGGCCGATGCTGCCGACCACCCGCTCGTCGTCACGATCGAGGATGGTCTACGAGCTGGTGGTGTGGGTTCAATGATTTCGGATCGACTCAATCAGAGCGAACAGCGCCCGCCAGTCCGGGTATTGGGCGTGCCCACCGCCTACATCCCCCATGGCAATGCCTCACAGATCCTTGGTAACCTTGGTCTCGACGGAGCAGGCGTTACCGACACCGTTCACAAAGCATTGCGTACCGCCAAACTCAACTCGTAACACGGCTAGTCCTTTAACAAGAACTCAGCGTCTTCTTCGGCCAAATAGAACTCAATTTCGGCGGCGAGCAAAGGTACTTGTTTCAAGTCAAGGCTCGCATCAACCAGGTCAAAAGCAACTTGACGGGCATGCTCGACCCATTCCCTGTCTCGGCGCAATGAGGCCAACCTGAGGTCGTTACGGCCTTTCTGCCGCTCGCCCATGATGGTGCCCTCGCCGCGCAAGTCGAGATCTACCTCCGCTAACTCGAAACCATCTGTCGTGCGCACCACCGCATCAAGGCGCTGTTCACTATCCGGCGTCTCGCCCTCTCCGAGTAAGTAGCACTGCGAAGCGACCGAGCCGCGACCTACTCGCCCACGCAACTGATGAAGCTGGGCGATTCCGAACCGATCGGCATCGACGATGACCATGGCGGTGGCATTGGGAACGTCGACACCAACCTCGATTACTGTTGTCGCAACCAAGACATCGATCTCGCCGTTCCTGAACGAAGACATGATGGCATCTTTGTCGGCTGAAGACATTCGGCCATGAAGCAGAGCTAACTGGAGACCAGCCAACTCGTCGTTGTCGAGACGCTCAAAGGTCTCCTCAGCGGACCGGACTTCCAGCAATTCGGACTCGCCAATCAGCGGGCAAACCACGTAGGCCTGATTGCCCTGCGCAATGGTTTCGCGAATTGCTGACCACACGCCAACTTCTTCGAGTTCGGTCCGTGCCCACGTGGTGACAATCGGAATACGACCCGGGGGCATCTCGTCGAGTACAGAGACATCGAGGTCTCCATAGACCGTCATCGCCGCAGTGCGCGGTATCGGGGTGGCAGTCATGACCAGTACATCGGGTGTTGTGTCGCCGGCGCTTTTCTCGCGCAATGCGGCCCGTTGTTCGACCCCGAAGCGGTGTTGCTCGTCGATAACAACCACACCCAGGGAATTGAAATCGACACCCTCTTGAATGAGCGCGTGGGTACCAATCGCAATATCGATTTCGCCACTGACAAGGTCAGATCGAATCTGACGACGTTCAGCCGCACCGACACGACCAGTAAGGAGCACCACTCGTAACGGCCGCTCACCCAACAGCGTCAAATCAGACCGCACTGTAAGCCCGCTGAGTAGGGCAGAGATACCGCGGTAGTGCTGTTCCGCCAGGACTTCGGTGGGAGCCATCAGCGCGCCTTGATGCCCACCCTCGACAGCAGTGAGCAATGCCGCAACCGCCACCACCGTCTTACCCGATCCCACATCACCTTGCAGCAACCTATGCATCGGCGACGCGGCGGCGAGATCGGAATGAATCTCGCCGATGACCCGTTCTTGAGCTTCCGTGAGCGGGAACCCAAGGCGCCCCAGAAAACCAGCAAACAGTTTGGCATCAAGATTGTGGGCGACTCCAGATTGTTCCGCCTCCAGCACCCGTTTCTTGCGAACCAACTTGCACTGGATGCGCAACAACTCATCAAATACCAAGCGGCGACGCGCCAGATCCACATCGCCCATCGACTGCGGTTGGTGAATCATTCGCAACGCCGCATCACGACCCACAAGGTTCCAGCGATCCAAGACACTTTGGGGAACGGCCTCGGCGAAGCCGCGCACCGAACTGCGTCGCAGAACTTGAGCGACCCATTCGGCGACATCCCAGGTATGGAGACCTGCCTTCGCCGATTGCGGATACACCGGCACGATACGGCCCGTCTTGTCACCTACAAGGTCGACAATTGGGCTACTCATCTGGCGGCTGCCTCGATACAGATCGACTTTGCCAAAAACTACCGCTTGCATGCCCTCATACATCTGTTTGGCCCGCCATGGCTGATTAAAGAACGACAACGATAACTTTCCCGAGCCATCCGATAACGAAACCGTGACCAACGACTTGCCGTTGCGGGTGCGCCGAGAATCCACTCCAACGACCTCACCAAGCACCATTGCTTCGTCACCGGGCACAAGTTCGTTGATAGCTACCTGCCGAGTCCGGTCGATATAGCGCAGTGGGTAATGCAGCAGGAGGTCGTGCAAGGTCTCTATGCCTGCTGAAGCCAACGCCTCAAGTTTCTTGGGACCCACACCTACAAGATCACCAACAGGTTTGCTGGCAAAATCAAGCAGGGTAAGTGGTTCGCCCCCCGGGCTCACGCCGCTACTCGACCCCGACGTAGAACGGGTACAACGGTTGACCACCAAAATGGATCTCGACTTCGACATCGGGCCGATTTGTTTCGAGCCATTCGGCTACCGCAGCAGTAATGGCTTCATCAGCTTCGGCGCCCGTGATAATGGTGACAATTTCATGATCGTCGACATCGACGATGTGGTCGAGCATGGCACACATGGCACCTAATAGGGTCTTCTCAATCGTGGTTATCCCGCCTCGGGTGATCCCGAGCCAATCGCCCAAAGCGATCTCACCTGCGTGACTATTGGAGGCGCGCACTGCCTGGGTCACCTCGCCGGCAATGACTGCTCCTGCGGCTTGGGACATCTGCGCCACATTGCCAACCAACTGGGCGCCAGGATCGAAGGCCAGGAGCGCCGCGAAGCCTTCGGTAATGCCACGGGTAGCGATAACACCGACGGACTTGTCGGTAGCTTCGTCGACCCGTTTAGCTACCGCAATGATGTTCTTGTTGTTCGGCAAGATGATCACGTTGTCGGCGGGCACGGCGTTGGCAGCCCGCAGCAACAGTTCGGTAGAAGGGTTAGCTGACTGGCCACCGGTGACCACTGCATGCACCCCCAACGACTCAAAGATTTTGCGCACACCCTCGCCTACCCCCACCGCGACGACTGCCGTGTTCACGTTGGCCAGGTTGGCATAGGTGACTTCGGGAATTTCTTCGGGCTCGGAAGTTTGGCCAGGGCCCCGCATATTTTCGATGTGTTGAAGTTCTTCGATGAGGTCGGTGACACGAATCTTGTGAGGCCGACCCACCGCTATCCCGGCTTCGATGGCTGCACCGATGTCGTCGCAGTGAATATGGCAATTCCAAATGCCATCGCCGCCCACGACCACAATCGAGTCGCCAATTTCGGCCCAAGCGTTTTTAAACGAATCAATGGCATCGTCCGGCGCATCAAGAAAGAACATGACCTCGTATTTAAGGTCGCTGATATCGGTGTGATCGTCATCCCCAGGCTCCACACCGTCGGACAAAAATATCGCTGGCCCAGAAGATGTAGGCGCCTCGGGCAAGGGCCGCCCGTCAATCACCGTGAGGGCGGCATCGATCAATAGCAAGAACCCAGCGCCGCCGGCATCGACCACACCAGCATCCGCCAATTGTGACAACAGGTTCGGTGTGTTTGCGAGAGAAACAGCCCCTACATCCCGAGCGGTTTCGAAGAATTCAACGAGTCCTACCGAATGATCAAGCTCAGCGCATGCCTCGCTGACCTCGCGCACAACCGTAAGGATCGTTCCTTCGACCGGCTTCGGCACTGCCCCATAGGCGGCGGTGGTTGCGGCGACAAATGCTTCGTTCCAGTCGGCAACCGATGCTGTCTCCTTCTGTCCGAGCACCTTGGTGGCACCCATCAGAATCTGGGACAAGATCACGCCCGAGTTACCTCGCCCGCCCATGAAGGAACCATGGGAGATGGCCTTGCAAACCGACGCCATATCCGCATCGGCCCGATCAAGTTCTTCGACCACCGATCCAAGCGTCAACGACATGTTCGATCCGGTGTCGCCATCGGGCACCGGATAGACGTTGAGATCGTTGATTACCTCGCGGTGAGCTACCAGGGCATCGCGAAACGCAACAATGGTGGCTGCGACGTGCGAGGCACCCATGACATCGAGGGCGGCGGTGTTGCTAGACATAGTCCAACGAGCGTAGCTACTAAGCAGGCCCGGTTCGACCCCAGTACGACTTTCTCCGCTCTGGCTCGCCGGTGCGCGTGGTTGGCGATAGTGTCATGGGCGCAGAAGTA
>CAXMUI010000149.1:0-3459 GCA_964196475.1 uncultured Acidimicrobiia bacterium | reverse complement strand
CCAAGACCCACTCACCGCATTAAACCCGGTCCACAAAGTTGGTCGCCAAATTGGAGAGATGGCGGTAATCCACAAGGGCATGTCCAAGAGGGATGCCTGGAAGCTCGCCGTCGAGACACTCGATCTTGTTGGTATCCCCGAGCCGGCTAAGCGGGCCAACATGTATCCGCATGAGTACTCCGGTGGCATGCGTCAGCGGGCCATGATTGCTATGGCAATCATCAACAAGCCCGACCTTCTCATAGCAGACGAACCCACCACCGCACTCGACGTAACCGTCCAAGCTCAGGTGCTCGAAGTGCTGCTCGATATCAAAGACGAGATCGACTCGGCAATCATGCTCATTACCCACGACCTCGGCGTCGTGGCGGGTATGGCCGACAACGTCATGGTGATGTACGCCGGCACTCAAGCCGAGGTTGGCACCGTCGACCAGATCTTCTACGAGACCCAACATCCTTACACTCTCGGCCTGTTGAGCAGTCTGCCTCGAATGGATTCTGGGGTCGGCGAGAAACTCGTTCCTATCGAGGGTGCTCCCCCCTCGCTCATCAACCGGCCTGCGGGTTGCTCGTTCCACCCCCGGTGCTCGTTCGCCGAGGTTCCCGGCATTTGCTCCGAACAAGTACCGGAGCTCCATCCGCTGGGAATGATGCACGAATCAGCGTGCCACTTCGCGGGCAAACTCTCTGAACGCGCCGCGGTCACGTTGTCGCCCTACGCTCCCGAGGTCACCTCATGACTGAACCACTGCTGGTCGTCGATAATCTCGTCAAAGAATTCCCTATCAAGGGTGGGGTGTTCTCTCGCACTGTCGCCAAGGTTTCGGCCGTCGACGGTGTCTCGCTCACCATAAATAAGGGCGAAACACTCGGACTGGTGGGCGAATCAGGTTGCGGCAAGTCCACGACCGGCCGATTGATTCTCGACCTCATAACACCAACCTCGGGCGACGTGCGCTTCGACGGCGATTCCGTCCCCAGCCTGCGGGGCAAAGATAAAATCGCTATGCGAAGGCGCTTACAGATCGTATTCCAGGATCCGTTTGCCTCGCTCAACCCGCGCATGACCGTTGGCGATGCGATAGCCGAACCGCTCAAGGTGCACTTTGGGTGGGGCCGCGATAAATGCGATATACGTGTCCACGAGTTGCTCAAGATCGTTGGACTCTCGCCTGAGCACGCTCGTCGCTTTCCGCACGAATTCTCAGGTGGGCAACGTCAGCGGGTCGGTATTGCCCGAGCATTGGCATTAGAGCCCGATTTGATCGTGCTCGACGAGCCAGTTTCGGCGCTCGATGTCTCTATCCAGGCTGGCGTTGTCAACCTGCTCGACGACTTGCAGGAAGAACTGGGGCTGAGCTATCTCTTCATCGCCCATGACCTTTCGGTCGTTCGGCATTGCAGCGACCGCATAGCAGTGATGTACCTCGGCCGCATCGTCGAAGAAGGCGACCGCGAAGCCATCTACGAAAATCCGGCCCACCCGTACACCCAAGCGCTCGTGTCCGCTGTTCCGGTACCCGATCCGCGGGCCGAACGCAGTCGCAATCGCATCGTGTTACAAGGCGACGTACCGTCACCGGTCAACCCGCCGTCGGGTTGTCGATTTCGTACTCGCTGCCCCATTGCCCAGGACATTTGCGCCTCCGAACAACCTAAGACCGAAGAAATCTCACCCGGTCACACCACGGCATGCCATTTCCCGCTTGCCCCGGGAGAGACGTTGCTCGAACGGATGAATCAATCCGCTTAGCCAGTCGTCCCCCCGGCGGCTACTAACCGTTCGGGTCAACCGCCACAGGCTCCACGACTGCCGGCTCATTGCTCGTTGGGCGAGCATCGTCGTCGTTCCACCAACCGAGGGCCAGCCCGACGATAAAGACCAGTACCGCGGCACCGCCTAGTACCCAGGCCAGTAGCACGAACTCTTCTTTGCGCTTTTCGTTGTCGTACTGCCGATAGACGTCATCGAGCGAGTCACCGTCTTCGGTGTCTGCCAGAACCTGCCGGTCGGTATCCCCGCGCTCCCGCTCATACTCACCCGGTGCTCCTAGGTACTCACCACACGCATCGCATTGAGTTTCATTCGGTTGGACGACTTCATCGCACTCGGGGCACACGTCGACGAACCCGTACGCATCCGTCGCCTCATCGTCCCGGTCAGTCACCCTCCGATACTAGACCTTTCACGAACCCCCAATTCCCAAATCGCGGTGCTTACGCCAGCTGATCTAGTGTGTGATCCGTGAACGACTCCATTGACTACGACCAATACCGGGTAAAGCCAGGTTCAGCCATCGACCTCAAGAACTGGTCTACCAACGACAAGGGCGGCATGAACAAAGCCGACCCAGAGGTTCCCGAGCTTCTCCGCGGCCTCAACGATCGCTTAGAACGGCTCCAGGAGCTTCTGTACGCCGATGGACGCCATAAGGTGCTGGTAATCATCCAGGCAACCGATACAGGCGGTAAGGACGGAACTATTCGCCATGTGTTTGACGGACTCAACCCGCAAGGTGTAAAAGTTGCTTCGTTCAAGCGCCCGACTCCAAAAGAACTCGCGCATGACTACCTCTGGCGCTGCCACGCCCACACCCCCGGCAATGGCGAAATCGCCATCTTCAATCGTTCGCACTACGAGGACGTGCTTGTCGTCCGGGTGCACAACTATGTGCCCGAAGAAAAGTGGTCCAAGCGCTACGAGCACATCCGTAACTGGGAACAGATGCTGGCCGACGAGGGCACAGCCATCGTCAAGATCTTCCTCCACATCTCCAAGGATGAGCAGAAAGAACGCTTGCAGTCACGCTTGGACGAACCCAGCAAACACTGGAAGTTCGAGACGGGCGACCTCAAAGAACGCTCCCGTTGGAACGATTACCAAGATGCCTTCGCAGCCATGCTCGAAGAAACCAGCACCAAGGACGCACCGTGGTACGTCGTGCCAGCGGACCGCAAGTGGTACCGCAACTTGGTTATCAGCAAGCTGTTAGTCCAAACCCTAGAGGGTCTGGACCTCGCGTTCCCCGAAGCCGAAGAAGGCCTTGACCAAGTCGTTATCGACTAAGCAGTCGCTGCTACTTCGATGCGGATCGACGCCCGTTGGCTCGCTGCCGCTGCCTCGGTATTCTCGCCGTCGATACGCAACGCATCGGTGGCACGAGCCAAAGCGGCCTCGGCACGAGGTACATCAATATCAGCGGCCAGTTCGGCAACATCGGAGAGAACCGTGACGGATTCGCCACTTACCTCAACAAAGCCACGGTGCACAGCCATTACCGTTTCGCTGTCGTCGGTGAGATAGAGCTTCACCCGATTGGTAGCGAGCACGCCAATGAATGGCACGTGGCCGGGCTGGAAGGCGATGTCTCCATCTACCGACCGAGCTACAACCATTGAGGCTTCACCAGAAAACAGTGAACCCTCGGGGCTTACGAGATCAACCTGAAAAGGCATG
>CAXMUI010000148.1:0-2644 GCA_964196475.1 uncultured Acidimicrobiia bacterium | reverse complement strand
CTCGGCCTCGGCGTCGCTATCTATCTGATGATTTTCTCCGTCGCTCCTCTGCTCGAATTCACCATTCCGATCGTTGCGGTGGTTGTTTGCACGGGGCTTGGCGTGCTCTGGGCCTACGTCGCTCCGGCCAAGAAGGCTCGCAGCTAAGGCTTGGAATCAAATCTTTCGTAATAGGGTTTGTATCTGTATGGCTGAAGCAACTGCAATTGATTTCTACTGGCGACCCGGATGCGGGTTCTGTATGGCGTTGGAACGTCAGTTCAACAAGCACGGCATCAAAATCTCCAAGCACAATATTTGGGAGGATGCGTCAAATGCCAATCATGTCCGCCGCATCACCGGCGGTGCTGAAACCGTCCCGACGCTGACCATCGGTGACCGCTCAATGGTCAATCCCCGCATTGGCGATGTTGTTGAGCTTCTGCAGGACACAGCGCCTCACCTGCTTCCCGAGGAGTACAAGGCTCCAGAGGGCAATGCTGCGTCTCGCCTAGTCAGCCGCCTACGCAACTAATAGCGGAACCACCGTCTACGGACCACCGGCGGCGTCTAGTTTGGGACAGTGCTACGTGTCAATAACGACCAGCGCCGACGCGTTGTCGGTTTTATCCTTTTTGGATTGTGTCTGATTGGTTTTGGCCTTCGCACGCAGAACATCAACTGGGACGCCGGAACCCATCAACATCCCGATGAGCGGTTCTGGACAATCGTCACCGACGGCGTCTCATCACCTGACGGCATCGCCGACTATTTCGATAGTGACAACTCGGCATTTAACCCGTACAACAATGATTTCTCCACATTTGTCTACGGCACCTGGCCACTGGGTCTGACGAAAGCGACCGCTACCTGGCTGCAACAGGACGGTCCCATCGCGAGCACGCTCACCAAAGCCTTCGACGCGGGTGGCGTAGATCTTCGATCCGACGCCGGCCCCCGGTTCAACAACCAATACGACTCCCAGCTCATCGGACGCCTCCTTTCGGCCCTTTTTGACACCGCAACGATCCTGGTTGTCTTTGCGATCGGGCGACGTCTGTCTGGCACAACCGCAGGACTTTTAGGAGCAGGACTGCAAACATTCGCGGTGCTCCACATTCAGTACAGCCACTTTTATGGTTCCGAGACGCTCGCGGCGTTTGCCGCGAGCCTTGCCGTCCTGTTGGCCCTACGTATCGCCGGAGGCGATAGTCGAACCCGAATCCTCGCGGCAACAGGAACGGCCGTGGGTTTTGCCGTAGCCGCTAAACTCAGCACCGTCGCGGTGGTCAGCGCCCCGGTCGGGGCCATTGTGGTCGCGAGTTGGAGCGAACTGCGACGTTCGGTTCACGCCATAGTGTCAACCATCACCCAGCTGAGTTTTTTGGGGCTCGTATCGGTCGGGATATTTCGTATTCTCCAGCCCTATGCATTTGGTCAGCAATTTGGGCTCAAGCTCGATCAGCGATATCTCGATGACCTGGACTATCTCACCGGCATTAATGATGGCTCCTCAAACGTACCTTGGACAATCCAGTGGATCGGTAAGTCAAACCTCGCCTACCCGCTGAAGTCGGCTGCTCTGTGGGGTATGGGCCCAGCACTTGCAGTGGCTGTCGCCCTCGGAGTCACGATTGGCGGATTGCTCCTTGTTCGACGGCGACGTACTTACTGGGTAGTGCCGCTGCTGTTTCTAGCCGTTGAGGTTGTGCTCGTCAGTCGTCAATTCAATGGACTCATCCGATACCTACTTCCGGCTTATCCCACATCCATCGCCGTGGGAGGCGTGGGCCTCGCCTATGTAATTCGTGGGGCCATGGGTCCACCCAAACAGCGCTTCCGTCGCAGGGCCCTGGCCACCCTCGGAGCCACTATCACCCTCGGCACAATATTTTGGGGTTTGGCCTTCACCTACGGTGTCTACGGGCAACCTCACTCTCGCCTAGTCGCATCGCAGTGGATGACCGACAACATCGCTCCGGGCGAGGTCGTCACCCACTCCGTATGGGACGATGCGTTGCCGTTGCTATTGCCGAGCACCCAGGGCCACGGCATACAGGTCGTCGACGTCGAACCGTTCGCCCGTGACTCTGCCGACAAGGTAGAGGCACTTATCGCCACGCTCGACGAGGCCGATTACGTAGTCGAGGCAAGCAACCGGCTCTATGACTCCGTGAGCGAGTTTCCCGCCCGGTACCCGTCGACTAACCGCTACTACGACGCGCTGTTCGATGGGTCCCTGGGATTTGCCATGGTGGCAGAGTTCTCAAATCCACCGTCACTCTTCGGGATCACGATCGATGACCGCAGCAGCGAAGAAACGTTCACGGTCTATGACCACCCAACCGTTACTATTTGGAAGAAAACCCCTGCCTGGTCGACTCTCAACGCGCGCCGTGTAATTGGGGTTGATCAAGCCAACAATTCTTTCGATGCAATCCACAATGTGGCTAGCGCAAACGCGTTACAGCTCACGCCCGACCAATATGCCACGCAACAACGTGGGGGCACGTTCACTGATGTTTTCGATGTTGATGGCTGGTCCAGCAACGTGTCCTGGTTGTGGTGGTACATCTGGCTTCAGCTAGCGGCGTTCGCGGCGGTGCCATGGGTTACTTGGCTATTCCGGCGCTTGCCTGGCGAGGGCTACGCATTCTCAAAGGCC
>CAXMUI010000147.1:0-4800 GCA_964196475.1 uncultured Acidimicrobiia bacterium | reverse complement strand
ATGTCCGCTCGTGGATCACCATCGCTAGACCATTCGGGAGCATCGACACGGTCGTCGATCGCCAGTCGATCATCGAGCACCATGAAGCCGATCAGTGCTTGCACCATCGATTTGCCCATTGACCACGAAATTAACGTGGAGTCGACCGTGGCGTCTCCGCCATACCCCTCGGCCACAATCTGGCCGCCTTGTACCACCAACGTGGCGAGAGATTCGCCGTGAAGTTCGGGCTGTGTTGCCATCACCTCATCGATCATTGCTTGGGCCGCCACGCCGTTTTTTGGCGCCTCGGACCACGAACCGGAAGGCCAGTCGGTCGCGCCGTGTTCGTTAAGCAGCGTCAGCGGCTGACCGGTTCCATGGGGAAGAAAAGGCACAGCAAGCCCTCCTTAGAGCTACGACAACTCGGCGACAAGTAACGGAATGATGATGGCTGCTAGCGCACCGACATCGAGGTCGTAAGGGACCACGTTGGTCGAGAACAACAGCGATAGGTCGTATTCGGGGAGGTAGGCGGCGTAGCTACGGAACCCGGGAACGCCTCCACCGTGGGTATATGTGGTGAGGCCGTCGATGACGTTCACGGCCACTCCAAGCCCATAACTCTCGGTGAGCGTTGGAGCAACCATTTCGGCAATCGTCTCCTCGGTCAGGCCCGATGAAACAAATAATCCTCGGAACATCCGGGCGCCGTCGAGCGGAACTGCTTCGAGTCCTCCACCGGTCCAACCAGCGGAGCGAATTGCTTCCTGGGGCAAGGACGAGAGGTCGACATAGGTCTCGCCGTTGAAATCAACGACCTCGACGAGATCAACGAGATCGGCGGCATCCGCTACATCCTCTTCGGCAAGCGCAACCAGGCCCTGAAGCGCTGCGGCCAAGGGTCCGCGGTTATAACCCGTGATTGCTTCTTTCGGTTGCGTTGCGTGGGGCGGCAAGAACACTTGGGTAACGCCCGCCGGTGCAAATACGCGTGTCATAATCTCTTCGCCAGCCGGATTGCCGGTAACCGCCTCAATTATCAGGCCAGCGGCGACGAAGCCGGAAGTGGTGTAGCTGTATTCGGTACCGGGCTCCGACAACGCCGGCTTGCTGGCGCTGTATTCGAGAATTTCGTGAGGTTCAAAAGGCACGTCGAGGCGAGACATCGTTTGGGCGTAGAAACCAAGATCGAACGCAAACTCGATGAAACCACTGGTGTGATTGAGCAGCTGGCGAACGGTAACCACACCTTCGTACTCATAACCGGGTGCCCAAGGTCCGAGGTAACTCGACACCGTGGCGTCAAGATCGACGAGTCCTTCTTGCACCAACTGCAATATCACGGTGGCAGTGACCGTCTTCGTTATCGAGCCGATCCGGTAGTAGTCATCGACCGTGGCTTCGGTGTTTGACTGAATGTTGCTAACACCCCGGGCAATGGCCAGGGCATCTTCGCCACCCACGTTTACCCCCAGCGAAAGCGCCGGGATGCCATTGGTCTCCATGAACTGGTCGATCTCAGCGGTAATGAGTTCTTCGATACTCGGCGTTGGCGTTGGTTCAGGTGTCGCGGTCGGTTCTGGGGTGGCAGTAGGTTCGGGAGTCTCGGTCGGTTCGGGAACTTCTGTGGGTTCTGGCGTGTCCGCAATTGCACCCTCAGACTCGATGGTGCCTAAGCCGCCCGATGTGCAAGCAGAGGCCAGTAGGGCAACCGTTGCAACGAGCGTAAGTAGACGACGCCAGAGCGACTGAATCATTGGACCCCTCAAGGACTAGCGCTAAGGACAAAAGGCGCCTAACGAGTATGACGGCGCATACCGGTCTTTGTACGCACATTGGCCACAATTCTGTCTGCAGCCGATACAAAGGGGTTCCGTATTGGCCCCGAGCACAAAGATCTGCTGTTCTAGGGGACAAAATCGCAGAGGAGACATCATGTCGAACGCAGCAAAGGCCTACGAATTTCTCAAGGCTCAAGAAGGCAACCACGAAGGCGAAGGCGACTGGTTACTCGTCGACCAAGACCGCATCAACATGTTTGCCGATGCCACCTTGGACCATCAGTTCATCCACATCGACCCCGAACGTGCCCTTAACGAAACACCTTTTGGCTCCACCATTGCCCACGGGTTCCTGACCTTGTCGTTGCTCGTTCACCTGGACGGCACTATCAAGAGGGAAACGCCACCGCTCGACGGGTTCGTCATGGGCATTAACTACGGTCTTAACAAGGTCCGTTTCCTCAGCCCAGTGAACGTAAACAGCCGTATTCGTGCCAGCAGCGTGTTATCCGATGTGACCCTCAAGGGTTCAGCGATCGATCAGATTCGCACCATCACCATCGAGATCGAAGGCAAGGAAAAGCCTGCCGCCGCCATCGAGTCCATTATTCGTATGGTGTTCGATTCCTAGGAAACTCACAGCACCCAGCATTTGCACGTTGACTAGCTGATGGTGATGTCTATGGATTGGGTGAGGTTTCGACTCGAATCGCCGGCATGGAAGCGGTAAATTCCTGCTGCTGTGGCCCAGTCCTTGGCGACGTCATCCCAGCGCGAGAGGCGCCACGGATGCACAGTGATTTGCGCCGTACTCGACTCGTCGGCACCAACCGCAATCTTCTGGAACGCCACGAGTTCGCGTAGCGGCCGACCTTGTGTGTCCGCGTGCTCGACGTAGATCTGCACCACCGTTGATCCATCACGATCGCCCGCGTTACTCACCGGAACATTGAGCACAATCATCTCGCCGACTGACGCTTCGCTTGGCCCGCTGATCGACCCAACAGTGTGCTCACCGTACGACAAGCCATAACCGAACGGGAACAACACATCGGTACCTGCTGCGTCGTACCCCCGGTACCCCACCATCTGGCCTTCGCCATAGGGCATGACCAGATCCTCTCCGGGATAGAACGCATCGCTCGGATTATCCTCGACGGCCAACGGGAATGTCATCGGCAATCGACCCCCTGGGTCCGCGTCGCCGACCAATACGTCAGTGACGGCTTCGGCCATCTCCTGGCCGCCAAACCAGGGAACGAGCACGGCGTCAACCTCATCAAGCCACGGCATCGCGACCGGGCCGCCGATATTGAGCACCACAATGGTCTGCTTGCTCACCGCCGCGACAGCGGAGACAAGCTCGTTCTGACCGGCTGGAATTTCGATATCGTCACGGTCGGTTCCCTCGGTCTCCCATTCGTCGGTAGTTCCAATAACCAAAATACTGCAATCAGATTTCTTCGCCAGGCGAACAGCATCGGCCAGCAGGTCGGCGCTGCGCGGAATTACGCAGCCGATTCGGGCGGCGTAAATAATGTTCGAACCGAACGACAATTCCACAACAAGATCAACCGACTGACCCTGCTCGAGTTCAACTTCGGCAAACACCTCTTGTGAGCCGAGGGTGTAATACGCATCGCCGCGCGGCGTCAACCGGTCGATACTGATGATCTCCGTGCCGTCGATCAGCAGACGGGCTTGGTCGGTTCCCGCTACCGAGAACCGATGTATGCCCGACTCACTGACGACGTAACGGCCACTGGCTCGCGCGGACCAATCCTCGCCGTCTACCGTGTCAGGCGCGCCGGCCCGCCAGCGAATTTCGCTATTAATCTGACTGTCGACCTGCACCGTGTCGCCCGACAACTCGCGCCCGCCAAAGGTTTCGACATCGAACCCGGGCTCGCCATTGGTTCGAAACACCTGGCCAGACCCAAATATCGGTGCCATCTTGTCAATGTCGGAGCCTTCGGCATAGTCGGTTTCTATATCGAACTCGTTAAAAAGGCGTGGGGCAATTGCCTCGTACGGCGTGCGCCGGTAGATCGGGACCGCAGCTGATGACCCTCCCCCCATGATCTGTGCCCGGCCAGCCAGGGGCCCAATTACGGCCACCTTGTCGATGATGTGGGTGTTGAGTGGAAGCACATTGTTGTTCTTCAGCAGCACCGTGCCCGAGATCGACGCCTCGCGACAAAGGGCACGCTCGTCGGGGTCATCGACGGTTTCTTCGGGCTCATCTACCCCGAATGAAGTATCGACCCAATCCAAAAGACTGAGGACCTCAGCGGCAAGCCCATCAATCACTGACTCATGGACATCTCCGGCATTAACGGCGGCAACCAAGTGCTCGCCGAAGTGCACCGATGGACCCGGCATCTCCATCGTCGTGCCACCTTCCACCGTCGGAACACCAGAACGAACGGCAAACCAGTCCGACATCACATAGCCGCTGAACCCCCATTCTTCGCGCAGCACATCGCGCAACAGCCACGAGTTCTCGGTGGCATGCACGCCATTCACCTTGTTGTACGCGGACATGACTCCTTTGGCATCGGACTCAATGACCGCAGCCTCGAACGGTCGCAGGTAAATCTCGCGCAGGGTGGTTTCGTCGACGACGCAATCGATCTGGTGACGTTCGAACTCTTGGTCGTTACACAAGAAGTGTTTGGGTGTCGCAGCAACCCGATGGGCCTGCACCCCAGCGATAAACGCAGCACCCAGACGGGCGGTGAGTTCGGGGTCTTCGCTATAACACTCAAAGGTTCGACCACCAACGGCCGTGCGTTGAATGTTGATCGTAGGTCCGAGCAGAACGTGACACTTCTTGCGGAGCGTTTCCTTGCCCAAAAGATCGCCGACGCGTCCGAGCAGATTTGGATCCCAACTCGCGCCAAGCGCAATGCCCACGGGAACCAGAACGGCCGGCGTACGCACCTTGGATTCACCACGGGCACCGTTGGGCCCGTCCGTCATCTTGACCGGGGGAATCCCAAGTCGCTCCACACCAAAATTGCGCCACATGGTGGCA
>CAXMUI010000146.1:0-2750 GCA_964196475.1 uncultured Acidimicrobiia bacterium | reverse complement strand
AGACCGATTTCTATCTCCGCCATAGCTCTACTCCTAGATTGGCGCGTATTTCGTGGGCAAGGATGACCTTACCTAATGGTGTTGATTCGAGCGCAAATGGCCGCCCATTTCCTAACCTTTTTTGGCCTTTGTGCACTATTCATCCGGACGAGGTCCAATTCGGTGCAGTTCTAAATGCAGTTGGCGCGCTAGGTCTCGGTGATTAGTCGAAGGAATTGTCGCAACATCGAGGCAGTTGCACCCCACACGGTGTCGCCGGGCAGTTCGAAAAAATGGATCGCCCGTTCGTCACCACCAACTGGCCAGATCTCTTCGCGGTATACCGACGGGTCGAGAAGTTGCGCAAGCGGGACGTGCAAAATGTGTTCGACCTCCGCCGGCGAGGCCACCAACTGGGGCCGCTCCGACAGCACAGCTACCTCTGGGTGAATGAGCGAATCACTCCCCACGGTCGTAAACCGGTCTAGGGGTCCGACACGGGTGGCGAGAGATCGATCAAGGGCAATCTCCTCGTTGGCTTCTCGGAGCGCAGCATCCCAGTGATCGACGTCGCCAGCATCAATTCGCCCACCAGGAAACGAAACCTGATGACGATGCGAGCGCATGTGCGCCGCTCGGCGCGTGAGAATCAGAAAGCACTCGTCCTCAAACTCATACAGCGGAATGAGCACTGCCGAACTGAACTTCGGGTCCACTAAACCGGGATGCTGGATTGCCTGATAATTCGCGACATGGTGAACGACGTGAGCGAGTGGCGCTGTTCCGTCCCAGTTACTCCAGGGAGGACGGCCGCCTAGCCGCCAGCCATCGGGCCGAGGGATGATCTGCGGACTGCCTTGCGGCTGCGCTGGTCTCAGGATGCGTCGTCAATCAGCGCTTGCAGAAGTTCGGGTAAGCCAGCGGTTTTGAGGTGAGCTATTGTGCGGCCAGGCAGCGCTTCGCCACGTTCCCAGTCATTCCAGTACGCAAGAATTTTGGCGGCATCAGGGGCAGGCTTATCCATAGCGAAAGTCTATCGCCGCGCCGTGGCGGGCAGAGACTAAAGCACTGCTCGCCGTAGTCGTTGAGCTGCCTCGACGATTTGCGCAGTGGGAGCGGCGATGCTCATACGTGCGAACCCGGCGCCATCTCGACCGAACCAGTGACCAGGACTCAAGCCCAACCGGGCTGACCCTGCCAACCATGCCGCCAGTTCGGGAACATCCATACCTAGTCCCCGAAAATCCAGCCAGGCGAGATAGGTACCTTCAAGGGGCACCAGTTCTACCGAAGGCGGAAGCTGTTCTTGGAGAATTTGCACATTGGCCTGAACGAGATCAAGCAGTTGGTCAAGCCACGGTGCTCCGCTGCGGTAGGCCGTCTCGAAAGCGACTAGACCGAACACGTTGTTGCGGTTCAAGTGCAATTGAGAACTGCGTTGTTCAAACCGTTCAACCAGCGGCGCGCTGTTGGAGATGACCAATGTGTCACAGACCCCGGCGAGACCAAAAGTCTTGATGGGGCCATGGAGGGCAGCCCAAACAAGTTGCCGGTCGGTGGCCACGGTGGCAAACGGTGTAAAAATATGCGGGGCGAGGACAATGTCGGCATGTATCTCGTCGGCAATTACGGCGACGTCTTGCTCGCGGCAGATAGCGGCGACTTTCGCGAGTTCGTCAGCTTTCCAGACGCGCCCGACCGGATTGTGAGGATTGCACAGGATCAGCGCGGTCGTTGTTGGCTGGGCGGCGTGCGCAGCGAGATCATCAAAATCCATTCGGTAATGGCCGTCTTCCAACGCCAGAGAGTTACGCACGACCTCACGGCCCGCTGAGGTGATCAGTGGCTTGAAGTCAGTAAAAACCGGGGGCTGCAAAATGACGCCATCTCCCGGTTTCGTGAGTTGGTCAATCAGAACCCCAATTGAGGTCCCCACACTTGGACTTACGATCGTTTGCAAATTCGACGGGGACCATTGGTGGCGGTCTTCCATCCATTTCCAGAAGGCGTCGATTGAGGATTCAGGTCGGACTTCGTACCCAAACCAGTCCTGCCCTGCTCGACTTGCGAGCGCCGATGCCACGGTGGGAGCCAGGGCAACATAGGGCTCGGCTATCCACAGGGGCAACAATCCTTGTCCGCCACCAAAGTGACGGTCCAGGCTGGCGGGATCGGTCGCCTGCGCGGTGGCCAGGAGGTGAGCCGCTACCAAATCATCGGTATCGTCCGCGCCGATGGTTGGACAAGTTGCGTTCATTGGCGTTGTTTCCTCCGCTGATTCAAGGGCGATGGACTCACCCTACAGAACATATTGACATCTGTCGATTCGTTGGCACGAACGTTGCAATGAAAACGTTCCTACGATGGACCGGAATCTGGCTCCGGTGTTTCCTCTTCATCACTATGCATATCGATAAGTCCGCTGTCACTTAATGCGGTTATCCATGAGGAAATCTGAGTGTCGGCGTTGGGGTCGGCCGCTTGGTCATCGACTTCGAGGTGATCAAGCGACTGCGGCTCAAACATGAACTCCCACATAGTGGTGCCGCGGTCATCGAGGCGACCTAGCCTGCGTGTATCGGGGCGGTAGACGACCGTGGATCCGTCTGCGAATGCCCCCGCATGGGCATTCGCCGAAACACGCACGGCCTGGGGCGGTAGTGCTTCGTGATGAGTAGGCGGGGCAATGTAACGAACGGCGATTTTCTCTGTCTTTGCGGCAATGTCGAGCGCTTCGTTGCAAAGGCTCACCGCTTCGGTCACGTCATCAA